>JBEIHH010000006.1:0-78044 GCA_040381475.1 Crocinitomicaceae bacterium
AATCTGCGAATTGGCAGAAGTGCACGACGTTTTTATTGCGTTATTCGATTTGCGTGGTCAATACAGATTGTCTTCAAATTTCATACAGATGGATTCATTGGGAATTCCGGAGACCATCCATTACACCATTCTCAAACAACTGTCTGCGGGAAACACACGCGCTTTCACCGACGAAAATTTCGGTGACGGACAGTATGTGCTCGCCTACTGGTACTTCAACGATCAAAAAGGGAAACCACTGCTTGTGACCAATGTGGTATATGAAAAATCCAACGATCGCCTCAGCCAGATGAATCAATTTTTGCGCGAACTCGCGCAGAGCTATATTCTGGTGTTTGTTCTCGCCGCTGCTGTTGCGTTCTTGCTTTCAAGATACATCACTCGATCGCTCGCTATCATTACGAAGCGTATTCAGGCGGTAGAGCTTGGCAAACACAACGCACCTATCGAATGGAAAGAAAAAGATGAAATAGGTGCCCTCGTAAAAGAATACAACAGGATGTTGCACGAACTTGAACTGAGCGCAGAAAAACTGGCCCGAAGCGAGCGCGAAATGGCATGGCGCGAAATGGCACAACAAGTAGCTCATGAAATCAAAAACCCACTGACGCCTATGAAGCTGCGCATGCAGCAACTGGTTAAAACGTGGGAAGATCAGCCCGAAAATTTCAATGTAAGGCTCAAGACATTCAGTCAAACGATGATCGAACAAATCGATGCATTAACTCGCATTGCCAACGAATTTTCCAACTTCGCCAAAATGCCCAAGCCCCAGGTTGAGTCCATCGACATCTACTCCCT
Organism: Crocinitomicaceae bacterium; assembly: GCA_040381475.1. Classification (GTDB taxonomy): domain Bacteria; phylum Bacteroidota; class Bacteroidia; order Flavobacteriales_D; family Sanyastnellaceae; genus JAIBBG01. The sequence continues at coordinate 802 of JBEIHH010000006.1, forward strand.
GACCGAAAGCGTCGTCGGATTGTATGCTGAAAAAGAAAACACTCAAATCACTTTCAGAACGGTTAGCCCTTCTACAAAAACATTGTTGCTCGACAGAGATCAGACCATCCGAATCCTGAACAACCTTATTACAAATGCTATTCAGGCTGTTCCTGCTGGACGCAAAGCTGTGATTGACGTCTGTATCCGCGGTTGCAAACGTGGTGTACTGATTCGTGTGAACGACAACGGCGTTGGGATCAGTGAAGCGGAGAGACAAAAAATCTTTGTGCCGAATTTCACCACAAAATCAACAGGAACTGGATTGGGGTTGGCAATGGTCCGAAGCATGGTTAACCACGTCGGTGGTTCTGTTTTCTTCAGAAGCAAAGGCGGCAAGGGGGCTTCATTCTATGTCTTTTTTCCTTACGGAGTCTAACCAAACCACATTCATCAGTCGATCGCCAATGTTAGATTAAATTCGCATCAGGCAAATATGAAATCCGAGTTAGAACACTATTTCGACCGTTTGTGGCCGATCGCCAGGAGCATCACAGGAGATGGATTGCGCCAATCCCTGGATATCATCCAGGAAATTATTCCACTTGTGCGAACTGAAGTTCCTTCCGGAACGGCTGTCTATGACTGGACCGTGCCCAAAGAGTGGAATATCCGCAATGCATGGATCATAACTCCTGATGGCAGAAAGATCGCCGACTTTCAGATCAACAATCTTCATTTGGTGAATTATTCGGTTCCGGTGCACAAAAAAATTTCCTGGTCAGAATTGAAGAACCATTTGCATACCGTTCCGGAAATGCCGGATGCTGTTCCGTATATCACTTCCTATTATCGTGAAACCTGGGGTTTCTGCCTGTCAAATGCAGAATTCGAAAAGTTACCTGAGACCGGAGAATACGAAGTATTTATCGATAGTGATTTAAAGCAGGGTTCGATGACCTGGGCTGAATGCGTTTTGCCCGGAGAATCTTCTGAAGAAATATTTTTCAGTACCTATCTCTGCCATCCTTCCATGGCAAACAATGAGCTCAGCGGACCGATTGCTACTGCGTTTTTGGCACAAAAAATTTCTCGGCTTAAAAAAAGAAAATACACCTATCGATTTCTTTTCGCACCGGAAACAATTGGTGTAATTGCCTTTCTTGCACAGCACGGCAGTCATCTCAAATCAAAAATGAAAGCCGGATATGTTCTCACATGTTGCGGAGACCCCGGTGATTTCACATACAAACGATCCAAACATCGCAACTCCCTGGCTGATCGTGCAGCAGAACATGTACTCCAGTATTCAGGCAAAAAACACCGCATTATAGAATTCGCGGTCGGAGGCAGTGATGAAAGACAATACTGCTCACCCGGATTCAACCTACCTGTGGGATCTCTCATGCGCACACCATACCAGCAATACAAGGAATATCATACTTCTCTGGACGACAAATCATTCATTTCTTTTGACGCGCTTCAGGAAACCATAGACACCTATTATGATATTGCCCGTGTGATGGAACTGAATGACAAATACCGGAACGTGATTGACTGCTGCGAGCCACAGTTGGGCAAAAGAGGATTGTATCCTTCCGGCATCAATCCATTGTATGACAGACAGGAACTTCATCGAAGGCTGCATTTTCTGAGTTTCGCAGATGGACAAAAAGATCTGCTCGATATCGCAGAATGGCGGAAAGAACACGCTCTTCTTTACGAGCATACGATCCGAGAGTGTCGGGAAGCCGGGCTCGTTTGAAACAATACAAGTGCTAAATTTGGCCCGGGCTCAACCACCCAACCCGCATGGAACTCGTACCCTTTTCCGTTATCAACCAATATCTCAAGGAGCGCCTCATCCATGCATCCCGTTATTCCGCCGACGAAATTTCCTTTCTCAAAATTTTTCAGCACGGGTTATCATTTAATCTGACCAAACAAAAGCACAAGGTGATAAAAACCTATTTGGGTTTGCCGATGCAGATGCAGATGCTGGTATACTATCTGAAAAGTCTGAGACATAAACAAGTCCCTCAAAAACCAATCTTCAAAGAATTTGTCATTCTGGATCCAGGTCGCATCATGAAAGGTGCTGACGGGAAGTGGCATTCCATTTACTTTGATAAAATTGCAGATATCATAGGCAAAGAGAACCTCACCATTATTTCAACAAAGCCCGGTTCTGAAATACCCAAGGACCACGATATATCAGATTTTCAGTTGCCTCTGCCATATCCCGATGAGCGTGAAAAATTCATGCTCCGTGAAATTTTGACAGCATACAGCAAAGCCAAAGATTGCCGTCAGTTCAACAGAGAAGAGTTGATTCAGATCAAGTCAGCACTTCATATCTTCTTTGAAGAATTTCGATTTTACTACTATATTTTTAAGAATCAAAACGTAAAGAAGCTCCTGTTTGTGTGTCATTATCACAACGAAGGACTAATAGCAGCTATTAAACTTCTGGGCATTGAATGTATCGAGGTTCAACACGGGCTCATCGCAACCAACGACCTCTATTATGTTTATCATGAGCAATTCGCAGCTGTGATAGGAAAGTCTCTGTTCCCGGATAAAATTCTGGTCTACGGACCATACTGGAAAAGGATTTTGGAAATGGGTTGTGAGTATCACAGTTTCCAGATTCACATTGCCGGAGACTACCTCTACAGATTGCCCGAATACAAAAAACCACAACACCAAAAAGAGAACATTGTGCTGATCTGTGCCCAGAAAAATCTGCACAGAGATTATGTGATGTACGCCAAAAAACTTGCTATTCACTTGCTCAATCATCCCGACTGGCGTGGCATTGTAAAACTTCACCCGCTGGAAAAAAACAAGCAAGCCTACGATGAACTACGTCAGCACGGCCTGGAAATTGTCGATATTGAAATACCGCTCGATGAGCTCATGAGCAAGAGCAGGATTCAGATCAGTATTTATTCGACCACATTCTACGATGCCTTCGGTTTCGATGTAGTAAATTTTTCACTGCAGGATTATGGCGCCATGAGTGATTATGCATCAGATATGATCAGTGAGGGTGTGGCCGAACCCCTGCTTGCTGACGAAGATCCTATCCTGAGGTTTCATCGCATTCAGGAATCCTCTCACAAAGAATTCGCCCGTGAAGATGTTTATTCCGATTTTGATGAATCTGTCGTCCGCGAGGCGCTTGATTTAACTTAAGATTGTATTGTGAATAGATTGTTTGAGACAACTCATTTGTTGGAATTTAGTCTATATATTTGTTACACTGCGGTTTAGCCGTCCGACAACTGAAAGGTCCTTGATGACCCCCGGTCTCAAGGTCTTCCACTGAATTGTGATGACTCAAAAGTCATCAATGTTTCAGCTTACTTCCAGATAGTTTGACGCTTTTCCGACCTCCAATTCAATTCATGATGAAACAAATAATACTCATTGCCTCGCTTTGTCTGATTTGCCAGAAGCTCACTGCTCAGGGAGAAGATGCAGGAGGAAGCTTGCTGCTGGCACCTACTGCGATGGCCTCTTTTAGCAATCTAAACCCCAGCAATTGTGGTACGACCACATACAACCTCGGCTTGACGACTTCTCCACAGGCACCTGCCGCAAGTTCAGGAAGTATGGCCAATGACGTCTGGTTTCATTTCGTGGCCGTTGCAGAGGTAGCCAAAATAAAAGTTTGTAGTCCGACAACCTTTGATGCTGCAATTGAAGTTTGGAACAGCACAGCGACAGGTGCTGCTCTGGCATCGGCCAACGTTGCCGGGTCCGGTGGCAAAGAATGGCTCTGTGCTTCGGGCCTCACCATTGGTGGAACCTATAAGGTGCGGGTTGGACGCGTAAGCGGAACAGGAGCCGGTAATTTCAGCATTCGATACGAACACCTGGGCGTTGAAGTAGCTTCAGGATTTTATCCTGATCCACCGGGAGCCGCTACCTGCTACAATTTCATCACGAACATGCAGCGCACCTTCATCACTTATCCGGTAGGCGGAACAAGATGGAAATTCGTTGATTCCGGTGGTAACGTGCTTGGTCCCTTTAATCTCTCATTTTTTGTAAATCTGTCTCAGGTTCCGGGTATCTGTGAAGGAGAAACATATCAGGTTTCATGCGAGGTACAAGCCAATGATCCGGAATGTGGAGATATTCTCTGGGGATTCAGCACACCTCGACCAATAGTGGTTTGTGCAACTATCTGCCCCACGATCAGCGCGAACGCCAACACCATACAATGCGGCGGTGTTTTCACAGATATTTTCAATACATCCATCGGCACAGGAAATATTGGCAATGGCTTCCAGTATCAGTTCAGATTTGTGACAGATAATGGACTAACTGACTTCTGCTCTGGCTGGCAGACTAGCCCATTCTTCCAGACAAGCGTTCTTCCTTACACAAATTATTTCCGCTACAACAAGATTTACGCAGTGTATGTCAGGGTGAAAAAATGCAACGACGATCCGGCATGGTGCGGGCCGTGCACATTCAGTACAACCGTGCTACCATATATTTCTGTTAGTTCCTCACTTTGCTGTAAATGGCGAAACAAGAACTCAGGCACGCCAGTCACGGCTGCCGGTGTCAATGGAATGGATCAATATAGATTCCGATTTTCGCCCATCGACCCATGCAGCTCAAACCCGTTTCTTCCAATTGGTCCGGCAGTGACCACTAACTGGGGTGCCAGTTTGTCTATCAGTACCAGCGGGCTCCCTCTCCAATTAGGCACAGTATACAACGTGCAGGTTCAGTGCCGGGTATTGCCGGTGACTGTCATAAATTGTGATGGGTCATCGAATTCACTTGCCGGCCAGCAATCTGACTGGGGACCTCCCTGCTTCATTGGCATTCGAGCTTCCAGCAGTCCGCCGGTGGGCTCGACGGTGGATTGTTGCATTCAGGCATCTGCTATGCTCGAAGAAGAATGGATGATGCTCTCAGATGACTACCGGATGACCGAATTCGACACTTATGATATGACCGAAGACGAAGGCGAATTGGTTACAGCTTCGACTCCTGAACTCATTGTCTTATCGGCTAACAACAGAGTCATTGAGCTCAACACAGAGGAAGCAGCCCTATTCGGAGACGGTTACGTAACTATTCACAATCTGAGCGGACAAGTATTGCATACTGAAAAAACATCTGCAATGCATACTTCAAATTACCTTCGGATTGTGAGTCAGACAGAACTTAGTTCGGGTATTTATCTGATCTCCGTGCATTCTGATTATGGCACTGTTACAACGAAGTATTTCGTGCAATAACAAAAGGCTTCCGGCTCAGATATCCAGTTTGAGTTGTTCGGGCAGCAAAGTGAAAGACGATCGGTGATGTGCGGTAGCACCATGAAGTCTTATGGCGTCGCGGTGTTCTTTGGTCGGATAGCCTTTATTTGAAATCCATCGAAAAGCAGGGAAATCATGGTGCAGCGAGTACATGAGTTCATCTCGGTGTGTTTTGGCCAATATCGAAGCTGCAGCGATGGAGCGGAAGCGGCCATCGCCTTTGATCATGCAATGGTGCGGAATATCTCTGTACGCATTGAACCGGTTTCCATCAATCAGTAATGACTCAGGTCTTATAGCCAGCTGATCAAGAGCCCTGTGCATCGCAAGAAATGAAGCATTCAGAATATTTATCTCATCGATCTCCTCAACAGAAACAACTCCTACCGCCCACGCAACAGCTTCGGCCTCAATTATAGGTCTCAATTTGTCACGCTGCATTTCACTGAGCTTTTTGGAATCATTCAGCAACGCGTGTTTGAAACCTTTGGGCAATATCACTGCTGCAGCAACCACAGGGCCGGCAAGACATCCTCTTCCGGCCTCGTCACAGCCAGCTTCAACCAGTTTGAGATCATAACCCGCCAGTAGCATTATTCAGCCGTTTTGAGAATACTTTCCCATAACAATTCAGATGCGCGATCCCAAGAATATTGTTTTACACGCTCAAATCCCCTGCGGATTAGCTCCTCCCGAAGGTGGCTGTTCGACCAGATGTGGTGCATGGCAGCAGCAATTTCTTCAATTGAGAATGGATTCACAAGCAAGGCCGCATTACCTGCTACTTCAGGCATAGAAGTGACGTTGCTAGTAATCACCGGAACTCCGCATTGAAATGACTCAATGATGGGGATTCCGAATCCTTCAAAATAGCTGACATAAACCGAGCCCAGTGCGGAAGCGACAATATCACGCAACTGATCAATTTCCAGCCGATCGGTAAAAATTACATCTTCACGATGCATCATTCCTGTGTAAACACGATCCAGTTCTTCATTCAACCAAAATCGCCTGCCCACCACAAGCAGCTTCACCTTCTCATCAGAAGCAAGCCTGAAACGATCGAAGGCCGGTAACAAGCGCTGCAGATTTTTTCTTGGGTGAATCGAACTCACAAATAAAAAATAAGGAGCTCCGCCGGTCCACCTCTCACGCACCATTCGCTGACTGTGGGCGTCCAGCGGGGTATAAGAAGTATTCACACCATTGTGAACCACATCTACCTTATCATACGCGACGTTGTATTGCCTCATGATATCAGACTTACTGAATTCACTCACGGTAACAATTCTTTTCGCTTTAGCAACATATCGGGGAGTATGTTCCCTCCAGTATCTGGAAATGATTTCCGGTAAATCATTAGGATAATGAATAAAATTCAAATCATGAATCACCAGCAACTGCGGAATGCTGGTCCTAAGAGAACACATTGCATCAGGTGATATCAGAACATCCGGTTTTATGCGCCAGAGCAAAAAAGGCAATGACCAGTCATACCAAATTTTAAAAAGCAAAGGGTGCCTTGCCTGAGGCGGCAACACATGAGGAATGACATTGTCGCTGAACACGAATTCTTTTGAATAACCGCGATCAAAAATGAAATGGAACTCATGCTCAGGATGATTGCGGCAAATGCGTGAAAAATTTTCAAGCGTAAACCATCCAATGCCATCGAGTTTTCCCTTCAGCAGTAATCTGGTATTCACAGCAATCTTCATAATTGGATGGTATTTCCGAGTGCCAAGTTAAGCGCTGAGAAGCACTTAAGACCAAGTGGAAAAGAAAAGGCCGCCCACAGTGGAGCAGCCTGAAATATGTTGTGAAATCAACAGAATCAGAGACGAACGATGCCCTTGTGGCGACGCTCATCAGAAACTGTCAGACTCTTACGACCTCTCTTACGGCGCGAAGCCAATACTGCGCGACCTTTCGCTGATGACATGCGCTTGCGGAAACCATGTTTGTTTCTGCGCTTTGTATTGGATGGCTGGTATGTACGTTTGCTCATGGCCTTGTCTTATTTAAACTTTTCAACACTGTTCTCCCGAAAAGGGGGGCAAATATAGCACTCGTTTCTTATCCGGCAAGGCCGACGGGAAAAATATTCGCCTAATTCGCCATACCCTGCGCCCGACGGCCTCTCAGGCAGTAACATTGCAAATATGCCAGAATTTATTGAAGGGATGCGCATTTTACACATAACACCTTGGTTTCCAGAGCCCGGAGATCCTTATCATGGCATTTTTATCCAACGGCACATCGAGGCACTGCAACGTCCGGGTATTACCAATACAGTTCTTCATCTGGCTGTCCACCTTCCGGGCATAAAAAGACGCTCTTTCACTGAAAACAACATTCACCATGAGCACAAGACCATCGCGTTGCATTCCTGGAGGCTTTTAGAGTGGTGGTATTTCCGCCTACTTCGAAAAAAACTCAAAGAGCTTGAAGCCCGAGAAAACTATACGCACGTATGCTTTCACATTGCTTATCCGGCGCTGGTCAATTATCCTCGGATTGCAAGTCTTCTGCCTGAGAAGAAAATCCTGATCGAGCATTGGAGTGCTTATCATTTTAATTTCAATTCGACAAACAAACCACACAGACTGAGCGTTCTGTTTGATCATCAGATTCCCCTGATAACGGTTTCAAATACTCTTGGAAACGACATTTCGAAATTTTGTAAACGAAAAATTGAATTCAAGGTGATTCCGAATGTTGTGGACACCGGATGTTTTTATTATTCACCGACGGAGACATTTGAAGTGATCAAATCGGATCTAATCAATCTGCTGATGCACGCTTTCTGGAAAGAACCCAAACTTCCGTTTGAAGTGCTTCAGGATTTGAACACCGGAGAAGACCTTCGTATACATCTTACTATCACCGGTGGCGGTCCCATGTGGGAAACAATGAAAGCATACGTGCAGGAAAACCGGCTCAGTGACCGTGTCACATTTATTGAGAATGCACCTTCGGTAAAAATCGCCGGACTCATGCGCCATGCCGATGGCTTTTTGATGCCTTCAGGATACGAAACCTTCTCCGTAGTGACTGCTGAAGCGCTTTGCTGCGGTTGCCCGGTCATCGTTGCTGATGCCGGGGCGTTGCGCGAACTTGTAACACCGGAAAACGGAATTATCAAAAGTAGAAGCGAATCATGGCTCGATGCTATCGCAGCTTTTCGCGAAAGAATTTTCGACCGGCAGAAGATTTCGGAATCAACTTCGCAGAAATTTTCATCACAAAATGTCGGGGATCAATTGGTGAAAATGTTCAATTCGCTGTGATGGAATTTCTGACCGGAAAAAACATATTGATCATTAGTCCGGAAGGATGGGGTAAAAGTTATTTGTCGAAACACCACTATGCTCTTGAGCTATGTAAGTCCAACCGCGTATGGTTTCTCAACCCGGCGCACACGAAAACATCACAAGACGATCAGGAATCACTACCCGCAACGCTGCGAGTGTTGAATGACAAACAAATGAAGGGAATAAGGCGCTTTCCTCAACGTCTGCAACGCTTCATCATCTCGAGGCAATATGATCAAATCGAAAACAAGGCCGGAGTGAAATTTCAGATTGTTTGGAACTTCGACAATTCAAGGTATTTTCATCACGACTGCTTCTACGATGCCTACACCATACATCATGTAGTCGATGAACACATGAATTACAATCTTGGCATTGCATCGAGAAGTGCTGAGTTGTGTTTGGGTGTGACTCAGGAAATTGCCACTTCATTGAAAAAATTTAACCACCATACACACTTCATTGATCACGCTTTCGCTCCGTTCGAATACTCTTCACTAAAATTACATAACCCCGACCGTAAATCGGCGTCATATGTTGGCAACCTGTTGCTTCACGCATTGGACACTGTCCTGATGGTTGAACTGGCGGAAGAAAATCCGGACGTCGATTTTTATCTGATCGGCAGCTATGGCAAAAGCCATCTGAATATGGGATCGCTTATCAGACCCAACAACGATCTGATCAAACTTCAACAAATGACCAACGTGATCATGACTGGTGAACTTAGCTTTATTGACGCCTTTACGCTCGCCGCACAAACCGATATTCAAATGGTGCCATATTTCAGTGCATCGACACCCATGACCAACTCATCCAAATTGCCATTCTATTTTTACAACGGAAAAGTGATTGTCAGCAACGAATTTAGCGAGCACAAGCACCATGGGTTGCTGCGAATGGCGGAAAATGCCCGGGCCTTCAAAATGTTGTTTGCTGATACGCTCAATGATTTGAAATTCTGGAATAACGAAGAGCAGCAACAACAGCGCAGAAAATTCGCCCTTCAGCACACCTATCAAAACAGAATTGAGTATATTGACAAACTCATAACGGAATCGCACTCATGAATGAGCCTTTGGTGTCTGTCATAATGCCTGCGCGAAATGTGGAGAAATACATCTGCGATGCCATTCAATCCGTCTTGAATCAAAGCTACCAAAACTGGGAACTTCTTGTCATTGAAAATGACAGCCAAGATAGAACATCAGAATTGGCGCGATCATTCAAAGATGCACGAATCCGCATATTTCAAACATCTTCAGCAGGACTGAGCAATGCTCGAAATATTGGCCTTGACAATGCCGCGGGAAGTCTCATTTGTTTTCTTGATGCTGATGACCAATTTCCTATTAACAGCATTGCATCCCGGGTTCAACTTCTCAATGATCGTCCGGATGTGATGTTTGTTGATGGCCAGGTTGACGTGCGCAATTATGACCTCAAGCGGTTGACCCAAACCTGGAAACCATCCTTCAGAGGCAATCCATATTTTGAAATGGGATTGCTCAATCCGAGGTGCTTCAGCGGTATTACCTGGATGATTCGCAAAAATGCACTGCACGGCGAAAAATTCGATAACTCCTGGACCCACCTTGAAGACAGACTTTTCTTCTTATCCATCGCACCGAATGGAAACTATGATTTCGTAGAAGAAAAAGTTTATACAATACGCCGAAGACCAGGCTCACTGATGGCCAATCTCAAAGCATTGGAAAAGGCTTACAAGAGATTCATGAAACATGCGCAGTCGCTCGGCATGTATGATGAAATTACAAAAAGAATAGAGCAGAAGAGATTCCACAGAATGTTCTACAGAACATATCTCAAACGCATGCAACCGCTGAAAGCCTCTAAACACCTCATTCAAAGACTTCGACACGGTAGATCATGAAATCCACCCAAGAAAATATCTTGTTCCTCTCTTCATGGTCTTATGATGAGCCACTTGCTCATAGTTATTTTCTAGCCAACATTAGAATAATCCGCAAAATTGTTCCTGCCGACGTCAAAATATTTGTTCAGACTCTTGAAAAAAACACCGCTGCGCAAAATCTGGAAATCAGGCGTGCGATAGAAAAAACACTTGCCTCGGAAAATATTATATGGGTTCCGCTTCGTTATCATCAGTTCAGTATAAAGGCCCTATTGGCGTATCAGTGGAGCTTCGCAAAACTTCTCTGGCTTGTTTGGACTAACAAAATTAAAGTGCTACATGCATTTGCTCCGGCAGCTGGGACTGCCGCTCTCCTGCTCAAACAATTCACCGGCAAAAAATTTATCATTGACAGCTGGGAACCACACGCAGACTGCATGGTTGAGACGGGAGTATGGAAAAAAACAAGTTTGGCTTATCGAATCTTAAGGTGGTCTGAAAAGCATCAATGTGAACAAGCGGATGTTCTTCTCGCGGCATCACCGGGTATGAAAAATTTCGCTGAAAAAAACCTGGGTATAGTCAGGGGTCTGATTCTGCATCGGCCTGCTTGTGTTGATACGGATGTTTTTTCTCCGAATCAGGAGCAGAGAAATGCTTACCGCATGAAGATGAATTGGGAAGATAAAACGGTCTGCGTTTGTGTCAGTAAACTCGGAGGACTTTACATGCGTGAAGATGTTTTCAGATTTTTAGTCTCAGGACTTCGTGTGTTCGGAGAAAATTTTCACGCTCTGCTTATTTCGGCCAATAGTCAGGAAGAAGTTGAATCATTGCGTATTGCTGCGAAATTTCCTGCTTCACAACTAACTCATATTACAATTTCACATCAGGAAATTCCCGGATGGTTGAATGCATGTGACTTCTCCTTCAATCCTCAAATGCCAGTGCCATCGAAACGTTTTGGCACACCGGTCAAGGACGGAGAATACTGGGCTTGCGGTTTGCCAATAGTCATCATGCCGGATATCAGTGATGACTCAAAGATTGTCAAAGAAGAAAATGCCGGAGTAGTCATGAAATCACTGACCGAAGAAGCAATGATACAAGCAATGCAAAGCATGAATCAACTGCTCAAACAGGAAACCGACATCAGACAACGCATGCATCAGATTGCCATCAAATACCGTTCTTATGAAATAGCCCGGAAGGCTTATCGAATGATATATGGATAATATCAGAACTAGAAGCCCATATCCTCGCGGGTAACTTTCTCTTTGAACTCCACCGGAAACTTTTTACTCACGAGCAAAGCCTTTCCTCGCACAAAACCCTTCCCCTCCATCACGTACTCCGATTTAAAAAGTATTGTAATGATGTTTCCCATAACCGATTGCAGACTTTCATAATCTGCGAGACACTTCATTTTTACTGTGGACAAACTTTTTTTGGGAAGCTGAATCTCTTCGAGCAAATTAATTCTGCCAAGATATTTTCCTTCAAAAAAAAGATCTACTTCTGATTCTGTCAACTGGATTTTGTAGCCGTTTGGGTTTTTTACAGTCATGTAGATTTCGCAGTCCGCACCTTCCTTATCAATTTCAATGACCTTGACCTCCAGAATTTCTTGAACCTCCACTTCTTTGTAGAATGTGCAGGACGGCAACAACCATACTATGAACATTGCCAGCATCAGGTTGAATAATTTACACTTCATAAAAATTCCTTTTCGTCTGTTAAGACAAAGGACGGGCCAAAAAAGAAGATTCCGATTAAGATGCAAAGTAGTGATGGAAATATGGAATCGTTTCAATGCCTTTGAAGTAATTGAAAATTCCATAATGCTCGTTCGGAGAATGCAACGCATCGCTATCCAGTCCAAAACCCATCAGTACGGTTTTTACTTTTAATTCTGCTTCGAATAATGCAACGATTGGGATTGAACCTCCGCCGCGCGTTGGTATCGGTTTTTTACCATAGGTATGTTGCATGGCATCGCTGGCGGCTCTGTAAGCTTTGCTGTCAGTAGGAGTTACAACAGGCTCACCACCGTGATGCGGTCTCACCTGCACCCGAACACCTGCCGGTGCGATTTTTTCAAAGTGATTTTTGAAGAGTGTTGTGATCTCATCAGAAACCTGATTGGGAACAAGACGCATCGAAATCTTCGCAAACGCCTTCGATGGCAAAACTGTTTTTGCTCCTTCGCCAATATATCCTCCCCAAATTCCATTGCACTCCAATGTTGGGCGGATACCTGTGCGTTCGTTCACGGTATATCCTTTCTCACCCCACACGTCAGCAATGTCGAGGTCTTTTTTGTAAGCCTCGAGATCGAAGGGTGCCTTGTTAAGTTCTGCACGTTCTTCTGCTGTAAGTACGGCAACTTTGTCATAAAATCCAGGAATGGTAATGTGGTTATTTTCATCATGCATGCTGGCAATCATTCTGGCCAGAATGGTAATAGGATTAGCAACAGCGCCTCCATAAACGCCGCTGTGAAGATCGCGATTCGGACCGGTTACTTCCACTTCGACGTAACTCAATCCGCGCAGTCCGCAATCGATCGATGGTGTGTCGTTGGCAATGATGGAGGTATCGCTGATGAGAATAACATCGCTTTTCAAACGCTCGCGATTTGCCTTTACAAACGGACCCAGATTGTTGCTTCCGCACTCTTCCTCACCTTCAATCATAAACTTGATATTGCATGGAAGTGAGTTGGTAGCATGCATCGCTTCAAACGCCTTAACATGCATAAAGAATTGTCCTTTGTCATCGCAAGATCCACGGGCGAAAATCGCACCATCCGGATGCACATCCGTTTTGCGAATGGTTGGTTCGAAAGGTGGTGTTTGCCACAATTCGAATGGATCTGCAGGTTGCACATCGTAGTGTCCATAAACCAAAACTGTTGGTAAAGATGGATTGATGATCTTATCTCCATAGACAATCGGATGACCATCCGTCTTACATACCTCAACATTGTCAGCTCCTGCTTTGCGCAAATGATCGGCCACCATATCGGCACATTTGGCTACATCATTTTTGTATTGTGGATCTGCGCTTATACTTGGCACGCGAAGTAACTCGAACAATTCGTCCAGAAATCGCTGTTTGTTTTTTTGGATATACTCCTGAGCTGCCTGCATGTTTTTATTTTTTTAGAAGTGCCAAAATTATATCAACCCATCCTTCATCAGGTGAAATGTGAGAAATGCTGAGAAATGTTTCCCTATATCAACTGCGGCAAACGCGACAGTGTTTGGAAATATTTCCATAAGACGTATCGCGATTTTGAATGATTTTTAGTAAGATCATCCTGTAGAGAAGAACATATGGTAATGAGCTCTTAAATAGCCTGCAATAGTCTTCGTCCCATCGGGACGGTCTTATGGTTTGGTATGCGCAGGCTGAAATGAAACCTTGAAAGTTAAACCCAAATTATGCAGGGCGTTTCGTCCATGAGATTCAAAAGCCAAATGAATTCGAGTGCTCTCGCAAGGTTCAAGCGCTCAATCATTGAAACCTTGCACAGTTTCTCCCCCACAGTGAGAAATCGAAACGAGCAAGTGCGCGAATTCACAGGGGTTTTAGATCTGAATAGAAGGGCACTGCATAATTTGGGTTAACCGGTTTGAAATTCAACGAGTTGTTTGTCATCATTGGGATGAATGCTTTCGATTCATTCTGACGGACTTAATAAGGCAGATCCCAATCAGTATTGAAAGGTAATTGAATGGGTAAATGAGGTTCCGGGTTTAGAACCTTTGAACTAGGTTTGTACCTTGAGTGAAAAGCACCAGATATGTATTCTTTGTCATGGGTCAGAAATCCGCCCGCTGGCTGGTTATCAAATTGTCGCGCTTAGTAAATGTGCTACATGCGGATTTGTATTCGCATCGGATACACCTACAAGCGCCGAATTGGAAGACTATTACCGCAACTATGGCACAAGTCATTATCTGTCGCCCGTTACCGTTAAACGCTACAACGAATGGTTGGATGATTTTGAAAGTTTTCGGCAAACCGGAAACATGCTGGATGTTGGCTGCGGAAGCGGATTTTTTCTCGAAGAAGCAAAAAAACGAGGCTGGAATGTTTTCGGAACGGAATTCAGCGATGCCCTTGTTGCTATTTCGAAAGCGAAGGGTATTATAATGCAACAAGGTGGATTGACAGAAGACACCTTTCACGGAATCGGATTTGATGTGGTCGTTTCTATCGAGGTCATCGAGCACATCTACAATCCTGCAGATGAAGTCAGGAATATTCATCGCATTTTGAGAAAGGGCGGATTGTTCTTTTGCACAACACCCAATTTTAATGCTCTATCAAGGTATTGGCTCAAAGACCGCTACAATATCATAGCCTGGCCAGAACACCTGGGATATTTCACCCGGAAAACGCTGAAGTATCTTTTGGAACGACACGGTTTTAAGACGGTAAGGACCACATCCACCGGATTTAGTTTTACCAGGATGCGTGTAAGCCTGAACATGAGCCGGCAAAAAGTTGTTTCTGCAGATTCCGACGATGAAGTCCTCCGCAGAAAGGCTGAATCCAGCTTTTTTCTGAGAACTATCAAGTCGCTTATCAATTTTATGATGAATGTCTCAGGCACGGGTGTATCCCTGAAAGGTTGGTTTATAAAGAAATAGAAATCACCTGGCGAAATCCTCCAATCATTCATCTAAAGATTTGGAAGTATGCACGCCATTGCGCAAAATTGCACCCCTATGAACCAGCCCGGAAACCCGGTTTCTTTTGAGAATACCGAAATAGCCTTTAGTAGCAAAAGCAATGGAGAATTGCGGAAGGCCTATTATTTGTTCAAACTTATCGGTAATCCAAATCTTGTTTCCTTCGGCAAATGGGCTACCAATGTTGCTCTTGGAATTCATTTTCCCATTGGCTGGGCTATCAAAGGAAATATTTTTAAGCAATTTTGCGGTGGTGAGACCATCGATGAATGCGCACGTGCGACAAAGGTTCTGGATCGGTTTCATATCGGTACTATCCTCGATTACAGCGTAGAGGGAAAAGAAAGTGAAGCAGATTTTGATGCCACCAAAGCCGAGACTCTTCAAACCATCAGCGCCGCTCACAACAATCCACATATTCCATTTTGTGTTTTTAAGGTGACCGGAATTGCGCGTTTTGGATTGTTGGAATTAATCAATACCAAAGGACCTATCAGCAGTGATGAGGCATCTGAGTGGCAAAGAGTGCGCAATAGGGTAAATGAAATTTGTGCCATGGCTGCCGAAACCGGCACGCCTATTTTTATCGATGCCGAAGACAGTTGGATACAAGATGCAATAGACGCGTTGGCAGATGAAATGATGGCGAAGTACAACAAAATAGAAGTGATTGTCTTCAATACGGTGCAGTTGTATCGCCATGATCGCCTTCAATTCCTGAAAGATTCGCATACCCGCGCGAAAGAAGCTGGCTTTAAAGTGGGATTTAAACTCGTGCGTGGCGCTTACATGGAAAAGGAGAGACAACGTGCCGCAGAAAAGGGATATCGCGATCCTATACAGCCCGACAAAGAGTCGTGTGATCGCGATTTTGATCTCGCTCTTCGATATTGTGTGGACAATGCCCAGGAAATAGCCATCTGCTGCGGTTCACACAATGAAAACAGCAATTTATTGCTAGCCAAACTAATGGATGAAAGGGGAATTAATCGCTCAGACAAGCGATTCTACTTTGCTCAGTTATTCGGGATGAGTGATCACATCAGTTTTAATCTTGCTCATGCAGGATTTAATGTAGCCAAATATGTTCCTTATGGCCCAATTCGGGAAGTGATTCCGTACCTCATTCGGCGTGCCCAGGAGAATACAAGCGTAAAAGGACAAACAGGAAGAGAATTGTCACTTATTCTGAAAGAAATGAAAAGAAGAGGAATGTAGACCTGTCACGAAGATGAGATTTCTGTCCACCATCGCATACCTCCCTTCCAGAGCATCTGGCCTGCGACATAAAGCAACAAGAGTCCAAAGATAAATTTTATCTTGTATTCGGGTAGTCTAAGTGCATACTTCGATCCGAAGTAACTGCCAAGCAAAAATCCGAGAGCGATGATGAATGCGTAATTGAAATTGACATGGCCATCGCGGTAATAATTCATGACTCCCAATATTCCGACAGGCATCAACAGTACCGCAAGACTTACACCCTGTGCCGGCAACTGGTCAAATCTGAGAAAATAAATCAGGGCAGGCACGATAATTAATCCACCTCCGACACCAACCATTCCGCTCAGCGCACCGGCAAAAATGCCAATCGCTATGAGTAAAAGCACCTGTGAAATATTCATATCCATGTATCGATAATTGTTGCTGCTTAAAAAGCGAATATCCAAATACCATAGCATTTTAAAATGCAGCTCTCAGTTCATTTTGAACCGGTGACGGTTTACACTTCAACAGATCTGTTCTGTTACAAGGCAAAATAGCTTCTGATTAGCTACTTTCGTCCGCACTGTAATATGTGAGGACTTCACAGACATGCTATTCAACTCACTTGCATACGCTTTATTTCTCCCAGTAGTCTTTCTGTTATACTGGTTTGTAACCTCTGGCCGTTTGAGGTGGCAGAATACCCTGTTGCTCCTTGCCAGCTATTTTTTCTATGGATGCTGGGACTGGCGATTCCTTTTTCTTCTTGCGTTTTCCACTTTTCTTGACTACTACACAGGCATAAAAATATTTGACAGCAAAAGCATAAGAGCCAAAAGAATATGGCTTGCCATAAGTGTAATCATCAACCTTGGCTTTCTGGGCTTCTTCAAGTACTACAATTTTTTCATTGAGTCTTTTGAGCGTCTCTTGAACATTGCCGGGGCACCCGGTGATTTCAACACGCTTGATATTATTCTGCCTGTCGGAATTTCGTTCTATACTTTTCATGGGTTATCTTATGTATTTGACATCTACAACGATAAAATCACACCACGTCGAAATCCGGTTGATTATGCTTTGTTCGTGAGTTTTTTCCCACTTCTCGTAGCAGGTCCAATAGAAAGGGCTACTCACCTTTTGCCTCAAGTAGAAAAGCCACGCGTTTTCAGTTATGCTAAAATGACCGATGGTTTGAGGCAAATACTCTGGGGTCTGTTTAAAAAAGTTGTGATTGCTGACACCTGCGCTGAAGGAGCAAACCCCATTTTCAATCACTCGATGGAGCTTGAAGGCAGCACGCTGTTATTAGGTGCTGTATTGTTTACCGTCCAGATTTATGGAGACTTCTCAGGCTATTCCGACATTGCACTAGGTTCAGCAAGATTATTCGGATTCGAACTGCTGCGTAATTTTTCTTTTCCATATTTCTCAAGAGACATCGCAGAATTCTGGAGACGATGGCATATATCACTCTCTTCTTGGTTCAGGGACTACCTCTATATACCATTGGGTGGAAGTAAGGCAGGCACCGCAAGAGTTGTGCTCAATACATTCATCATATTTACTGTAAGTGGTTTCTGGCACGGCGCCAATTGGACTTTCATTGCTTGGGGTATGTTGAATGCACTTTATATCATGCCTCTGGTGCTTTTCAAATTGAATCGTCATAACCTCGAAATCGTTGCACAAGGGAAGTACCTGCCAAGCTTGAAAGAATTTCTTCAGATGCTTCTGACAATCGTGCTGGTCACGATTGGGTGGATTTTCTTCAGGTCTGGAAGTTTGATGTCGGCGGTTTATATGGTGAGGGATATTTTCAAACCATCATTGTTCAGCATTCCGGACAGTACGTTGTATTCTTCGACACTTCTTTTTCTTATTCCCATATTTTTCATAATTGAGTGGTTGGGAAGGGAAGGAAAATTTGCGCTTGAACATTTTTCTCTGAATTGGAATCGCGCCCTAAGATGGTCGTTTTATATCGTATTGGCTGTGCTGGTAATTGTATTTAGCGGTGAAGAACAGGAATTCATTTATTTCCAATTTTGACGGCAATGAAAACTTTGATCGCAAAAACATTGGTATTTCTGACGCTCACACTGGCGACATGCGTTGTAAGCATGTTTTTGCTTCGACACTTTACAGATCAGCAAAAAAACTTTCAGTTGCCTGACGAGACAAAATATCTGTTCGCTGGCCATTCTCATGTGCGCCTTGCAATCAATGATTCGCTGATCAAAGGCACAAGGAATGTTTCAGAAGAAGGTGAAGCTTATATATACACGCTGCAAAAACTAAAAACTTACCTGCACTTTAATCCTCAGGTTAAATATGTTTTTCTGGAATGCAGCAACAATTCTGTTTCCGAATTTTTCGATTCAAGAACGTGGAATCAACATTTCATTAAGACAAAGCTTCCTGATTACAACATTCCAATCGATAGCGAAGATCTGGGACTCCTCCTCAGCCATGAGCCACTGACGACCATAGAGACGTTTTCTATCAGCGCAAAAGCTCAGCTGGAATTTCTTCTCAGCAGACAATCAGATTACCCCTCCAGTGCCGAATGGTTCAAACACCGTTACTATTCGCAAAGCGACGTTGACTCCATTTTACATCATTCAAAAATTGACACATTAAGCCAACTGCAGAAAAATCCTTCTGAACATGCCTTGTTTTATATTGGAAAAATTGTCCGGTTCTGCAAGGAACACACTGTGCAACCGGTTTTGATGAGAAGTCCGGTGCACCCTGCATGGGAATATCTTCTCAATGAAGATATGTTTTGCAGTGAAATCAGAAGGCGTTTTCCAGAAGTGGTCTTCCTGGACTTCGGACATTATCCTATGCCCGATGATGAGTTCAGAGATCTTGCTCATTTGAACTACAAAGGAGCCATCAGATTCTGTCAGCTTTTTGATAGCCTTATTGCAACAGGCGCTGTTGATTCGTACAAGCCCGGGGAGTATCCCAAATTCGGTTCAGGGGGTTGCCAATAAAAGTTTCGGCGAACATTCCTCATATGTCGATGGTCTATTGCCCGACTCCGTTTACATTTGGCCCACAAAAATCAAAAAAATGAATTTTCCTGCAGAACTTAAGTACACCAAGGATCACGAATGGGTAAAAATTGAAGGTGATGTTGCTACCATTGGCATCACAGACTTCGCACAGGGTGAATTGGGTGATATTGTTTTCGTTGAAATCGATACACAAGGCCAATCCTTCAGCGCACACGATATTTTCGGTACAGTCGAAGCCGTTAAGACTGTAAGTGACTTGTATATGCCTATCGATGGTGAAATTCTGGAAGTCAATGCAGGCCTTGCAGATGATCCCGCTTCAGTAAACAACGACCCATACGGAAAAGGCTGGATGATCAAGGTAAAAATCAAAGCCGGTGCGGACATGAGCCACCTGATGGACTCTGCCTCATACGAGTCTTCACTTTGATCAACAGAACCTGTTGATGAAATTCTGGTCGAAATTTCTGCCCGCACTCTGGGCAGTAATTGTCTTTGCGCTTCACCTTGTAAAAGTTGATATTGATCCTGAAAGGGAGAAGCTGATCCCTCATGCAGACAAGTTGGTGCATTATGGTATGTTCGCAGTGCTTGCATTCCTTTTGGTCAGGTCATGGAAATTTCATAACTCCAATGTCAAAATCAAGTCACTAGTCTTCATAGTAATAATATGTCTGCTTTATGGTGGACTAATGGAGTATCTGCAGTCCTTAAGCAATGGCAGGCGGGACGGAGATGTTTTGGACTGGTTTGCAGATGTGGCAGGCTCTATCTCGGGGGTGCTTTTCGCCAGAACAACCTGCCTAAGTTTATTCTTCAGTCATAAGATTAGGAAACCTGCGTAGAATTTTTGACAGAATAATCTGGTTCCTTTGCTCACCGGAACCTTTCACAACCTCTACTGTTCTTCCGTCTTCTTCCAACATATTTTTATAAATTTCGAATAATCGTTCCCGGTCATTAGGATTTTCACGAAGCGGATCAAATTCCCATGGAAGGTCGGGCTCACAAAGCAGGTAGAGGTCGAAATCAAATGTGTCCTTCATCTCACGTATCTCTTCATTATCCTCACCGAACAATTCCTTCCACCACACATCCAGGACATAAAAATCAGTGTCTACGATCAGCGCATCTGTATTTGCCTTAAAGGCTTTTGTTAACCTGACGGCAGTTTTACGGGCTATCTCCAGCAGATCCTCACGGGTGTATTTATAATCCTTTCCTTTGGAAGTAAGATATTCACGGGCATATTCGCGCATTACCGGTGCATCAAACAATGTTTTTCCAAGCCAGTCGCAGAGGGAAGTTTTTCCGCAGCATTCAGGACCGGTTATCGCAATTCGAATCATAAAACGAACCAATTAAATTCAAAATAACCATCGGCAGACATAGCCAGATAAATCACAAACATCACCGCACCGATATAAAGTCTCCTTTTCACGTATATAACGATAGACAGGGCGTTTATTGCTACCAGATATAACCACGATTCATGCACATAGTTCACCATAAGCCAGGTACCGATAATGGCAAATACCGTTACTACGCTGTCCGGATAAGGGAGTTTCGCTATGGTATATTTTGACAGTAAAAAACCCGTTGCGGCAGATACCATCGCACCAACTATCAATAACGGAAGGTGTGCACTGAATGGCCAGTGTGTGGTTTGCCATACATCAGGCGTATTGTAAAATCCATAAGCCGCCAGGGCTATGTAAAACAACTGCAGCACCGGTTCGGCATACAGCTGCTTGCGGTAGCAGAGAACCATCAGTGCCAGCGGACCCAGCACACCAAAAAGGTAACACCATGAATTGCCATTCAGATAATACAGGGTATAAAGCAGATTTAATGCTACAGCCAGTATTTCGATGCTGCGATTGATCAGGGTGGAGGAATTCACGGGGTGCAAAAGAATGGCGCGGTTTCAATTCACACAAATTCATTTCATCACCTGCCGGTCAAAAAAAATCGTGAATAAAATTGTTGACGATCAGCACTTTTTTCTATGCGCGCATCGATTTTTTTACCATCTTCGCGATCGTTGTTTCAAAAAATAAAATTCAAGCATGAAGAAAATTTTTACTTTTTTCGCCTTAATCGTCATGGCACATCAGGTTTCATTCGCACAGCGCGTCTGTGGCACCAATGAAGCACAGCAACTGATTGAACAGGCCGATCCTTCTATCATTCAAAACCGACAATCAATTGAAGAATTTACCAATGAGTTTGTTACTCACTACACCGAAGGTGAGCGCGCTCTGGTTACGATTCCTGTGGTCGTTCACGTTGTATGGAATACCACCACTGAAAACATCAGCGATGCTCAAATCCAGTCCCAGCTGACGGTTCTCAATGCCGATTTCCGTAAACTCAACAGCGATGTCAGCGGGGTTCCTGCTGCATTCTCAGGACTTGCTGCCGATGCCAACATCGAATTCTGTCTGGCTACGGTTGATCCGAATGGCAATGCCACCAATGGTATCGTGCGCGTTCAAACTGCGTCAACCTCATTCGGAACCAACAACACAGTGAAGTCATCATCATCCGGTGGTTCCAATGCATGGGACCGCAACAAATACCTCAACATATGGGTATGTGATATCAGCGGCGGGGTTTTGGGTTATGCTCAGTTTCCCGGCGGATCAGCCAGCACTGATGGTGTAGTAATAGACTACCAATATTTCGGAACTATCGGAACTGCCACTGCCCCTTTCAACAAAGGACGCACCGGAACCCATGAAGTTGGTCACTGGCTAAATCTTTACCACATCTGGGGTGATGATGGCACCGGCTGCACAGGATCTGACCTTGTATCTGATACGCCAAATCAGGCCGACGAAAATTACGGTTGCCCTTCGTTTCCGCAGGTAAGCTGCAGCAATGGTCCGAATGGCGACATGTACATGAACTACATGGATTATACCGACGATGCCTGCATGTTCATGTTCTCTACCGGTCAGGCAACAAGAATGCAGGCGCTTTTTGCAACGGGCGGCGCCCGCGCTTCTCTACTCACTTCGAATGGCTGCGGAACAGTGACGCCTCCTTCGTGCGGTGCTGTTACAGGACTTACTGTTTCCGGAATTACACAAACTACTGCCAACGTATCATGGACGGCAGTGAGCGGTGCAACAGGATATACTCTTCAGTATAAAACCACAACATCTTCAACCTGGACAACTGTGAATCCTACCTCAAATTCGTCCTCACTTTCGGGTCTTACAGCTGGTACATCATACAATGTGCAGGTAAGGGTGGTTTGCTCTTCAGGCAATGGCGCCTACACGGCCACAACCTTCACAACACAGAGCAGCACATCTACCTGCAGCGATAATTATGAGTCCAACAACACTTCTGGAACTGCCGCTACAATTCCGGTGAATACCAATATCGTAGCGAGAATTAGCAGTTCTACAGATAAGGATTGGTTCAACTTCAACAACACTTCAACACAGCGCAACATCCGCATTGATCTGACAACTCTGCCTGCAGATTATGATGTTAGACTTTATAACCCAAGCGGAACACAGGTTGCAATTTCACAGAACGGAGGCACAACTGCGGAAGTGATTACATTCAATACCACCTTGGTTGGTACTTGGCGAGTTCAGGTATACGGTTACAACGGAGCCTTCAACTCGAGCCTTTGCTATACACTCAAAGCATCCATCAGCGCTTCTTCGTTCCGTGAAGGAGAAGAAATCGCTACTGAGGAAGCGCAGATCACAAATCCGGATGCAGAGTTGAATATCTCTTCTGTATTTCCCAACCCGACGAATGGCAAACTGAATGTTCAATTCATTTCATCATCCGACCAACTGGTGGAGATCATGATTACAGACGTTGCAGGACGTATCGTTCAAACTGCTTCGATCAACGCTGTTGAAGGTGAAAACTTCACCACCATCGATATGCTGGATCTCGACAATGGTTACTACAATGTCATGATCAATGATGGCAGCAACAAATCATGTAAAATGGTTTTGAAACAATAAATTCAGCAGGATTATTTGATTTACAGCATAAAAAGAGAGGCTGCCAATGGCAGCCTCTCTTTTTTTTATTCATAGTCTATTATCCATGCTGCACCTTGCTCACAAAAGCATCATAGCTGAGATCAATTGTGTTAAGCGTGCATTTTTCCTTCACCAAAACCGCAATTTTTTCCTCCTGAAGGAAAGCATAAATATTGCGGAGTTCATCCTTTTTCGAAAGCACTTCCCTGGCCATTTCTTCCAGACGAGCATCATCCACGGGTATGCCATACTGTGCAAACCGAGAAGCGTAATCTGCTTTCACGTGACTTTTCAATTCATCATATGTCACCTGAATGTTGTACTTGCCAAGAATCTTTGATTCAATCAAATCCCAGCGGAGTTGATCAGCATACACCGGATATTCCCGTTCGAGTATTTCATCTGTAATTGGCTTCTCATTCGTCAGACGAATAAAGCGTTTCAGGAATTCATCCGGCAACGAAGGATTGATCATTTTGCGAAGTTTCGCAGACATTTCGCGCTTGAAGACGTAATCAGAGTCGCGTGAAAACATGATCTCCAGATCTGATTTCACCCGGTCGCGCATTTGCTCTTCCGTGGTCACATCACCACCTGCAAAAACTTTGTCGAACAATTCCTGATCCAGCGCGTGAGGAACCATGCGCTTAACATCAGTAACAGTTAAACGGAACATTCCTTGAAGATTATGCAACTCCTCGTGTGTAATACCGAGCATCTTCGCCAGATCTTCATGATTCGCCGAAAGGTGATGTGGGTTTACTGTGAGTTGTGCATCCTTAGCGATACCGGTAAGTGATGCCTTTGTAGCCTCATCGCTGATGTACTCAATACTGATTGTAGTTTCAGATGAAATGCCTCCTTCTTTCAACTCACCATTCGTGTCAAGCTCTTCGAGCTTCACCATGAGCATGTCATCAGCGGCACTGGTATCCGGTGTATGAAGCGAGCCAAAACGACGCGCCATATCCTTGACCTGACGATCAATCAACGTATCTTCTACAATGACTTTGTAGTAATCAAAAGTGATTGATGAGTTCAGGTCCACGTCAAACTCAGGAGCAAGACCGAGCTGGTACTTGAAACGAAAATCGCTGGGGTTATCCCAGTTACCCACTTCCTGATCCTGAGAAGCCGGCATAGGACTTCCTAAAATCTGAATTTTGTTTTCCCTGATATAGCCGTCGATCTTATCCTGCAACATGCTGTTGATTTCCTCAGCGAGGATGCTTTTACCGTAGCGCTGGCGAATCAACGTTGCAGGCACATGGCCCGGACGAAAACCAGGTATCTGCGCATTCTTTTTGTACTTTTTGATTGCTGTCTCCACTCGTTCGGTGTAATCAGCCGGCGCGATGCTGATGCTCAGTTCTGCATTCAGTGAATCAATGTCGTTTCTTTCAATCTGCATTGAACAGGTAGTTTTGAATTTGTTCGGCAACTTATTTCGGACCGCTGTCGTTGCCATTTGACGACGATCCTTCCCTGTTTTTCGGGGGCGCAAAATTAGTAAAATCAAGATGACTGGCAATGGATTGAAGGAGGCATGGTGTTGCCCGCCAGAAGTTTGGACATAAAAAAAGGCTGTAAAAACAGCCTTTGGTGCGGGCGGAGGGACTCGAACCCCCATGCCTCACGGCACCAGATCCTAAGTCTGGCGCGTCTGCCAATTTCGCCACGCCCGCAAATTCATTCGTGACATCAGGGCGGCAAATATAGTCAGTCCTTCCGAATTAAAAATTCGCATTAAAATTTCATCCTCTTATCGGAAAGAAAACAACCCAATTCATCGGATATCGCTATTTTGCAGCGCCTCATTCAAACACGGCTTGCCGATGAAATTTTCACATAAAAAAATGGGTATTACCAAAATCTGGTTGCTGCTGTCCTGTATTATTTGTGCCTTGCATCTGAACGCACAGGACTCGCCGGGCGCATCAGCATCAGGCATGGGAGGAGCTTACGTTGTGATGACCGATGTCTGGAGTGGATTTCACAATCAGGCGGGGCTTGTGCATCTTACCGGATTGAGTGCCGGCGTGAATTACGAGAACCGGTTTTCAATGAATCAGCTAGCCGACCGAGGAATCATTGTGGCCGCACCTTTCGGCATACATGCCGCAGGTATTTCGCACAGGTCGTTTGGCTACGAATTGTTCAACTCTTCCAAAACTTCGCTTGCATATGCCATACTTCTCAGTGATAAGTTTTCCGCCGGCATGCAATTCAACCTGCACAGCATAAGGCTGGGCGAAAACTATGGAAGGCAAACCACCATCAGCGTGGAAGGTGGTTTTCTATACAAACTGAATGAAAAAGTGAGTATCGGTGGCCACATCTACAATCCCACGCGGGCAAAACTCCCGGGGTTCAATGATGAACGCATTCCGTCCATGATCCGCGTAGGCGCCGGATATCGCTTTTCAGAGAAAGTGATACTTACCGGTGAAGTCCGAAAACCTTCAGACGCCGATGCCTCGATAAGAGCCGGCTTGGAATATTTTTTAGTCAACACACTTGCTATCAGACTTGGTTTCGGTTCAGATCCATCGCAGTTTGCCTTCGGTTTTGGCTGGAAACTCAAGACCTTCCGGCTTGACGTTGCTGCGGGCTATCATCAGGTTTTAGGTTTTTCACCCCAGGTTTCACTGACTTATATGATGGATAAAAAGTGAGGCTCCTAACATCGAAATATTTCATAAGTGCAACTGCACTCTTTGTTATGGTTGTGCTTGTAGGCGGGCGTGTTTCAGGCCAGACAGAAGAACTCAAAAACAGCATCATTGAACAGAGAATAGAAGAAATTGCCGGAACACTTGATGAAGGTTCCGAATTGGACTATACCAATCTGGTTGAAGATCTTGCTTATTACTTTGAGCATCCTCTCAATCTGAATTCCGCCACAGACGAGGAATTGCGTGAGCTTTATATCATCACAGACCTGCAGATCAGTAACCTGCGCAGTCACATGGCCAATTATGGTAAACTGAGAAGCATTTATGAGCTTCAGGCGGTAGAAGGTTTTGATCCTGTGCTGGTGAAAAATTTGTCTTACTTCGTTACCGTCAAACCGACATTAACGCTGGAAGGATTTTCATTGTCTGAATTCTTCCGGGAATCATCTCATGATTTGTTTTTGCGATATCGACGCAATTTTCAGGATCAACTTGGCTATATCGCAGATCCCGAAAACGGTGAAGTTCCTTTCGCCGGATCGCCCGATTACCTCTATTCAAGATACAGACTTCAATACAAGAAAAGTTTTCGTGCCGGCTTTACGTTGGAAAAAGATGCCGGTGAATCGTTACAAGATGGCCCTGATTTTTACAGTTTCCATGCGATGTATTCAGGTGAAACCTGGTTGCGCAAACTGGCGGTTGGCGACTATCAGGTCCTTTTCGGACAGGGTCTGACGTTGTGGAATGGCCTAGCATTTGGAAAATCACCATTCATCACCAATGTTAAAAAGAACGCTATCGGCCTAAGGCCCTACTCTTCGGTTCAGGAAACAAATTTTTTGCGGGGTGTAGGCGCGACGGTAGGATTTGGCAATTTCGAACTCACTCCTTTTTACTCCCAGAAAAAGCTTGATGCTTCGCTGGAACAAGCAATTGATACGGTCTTTCAGGACGACGAGTATATCGTACTATCACTACCCGTCGGAGGATTGCACCGCACAGAAAATGAAATCAAAGGGAAAAACCAGATTACCGAAAAAGTTTATGGCGGTAACTTGAAATACACCGGGAAAAATTTCAGCATAGGATCAACTGCAGTGAAGACCGAAATCAGCATTCCAAAAGCACCTTCCGACGATTTATACCAGCTTTTTCGTTTTTCAGGAAGCGACAATTTGAATGTTGGTATCGACTACCAGGCAGTTTTGCGGAACGCCAACATATTCGGAGAATTTTCGCGAAGCCAGAATGGAGGCATGGCCATGCTGAATGGCCTGGTCGCCGCATTGCACAAGAATCTGACGGTTACCATGGTTCAAAGATGGTTTGGTAAAGATTATCAGAACCTAAAAGCGAATGTTTTTGGCGAAAACAACCTCACTGCAGCCAATGAAAAAGGCATTTTCACAGGTATACAAGCAAATCTCAGCTCAAAGTTTACCCTCAACGGATATATAGATCTTGTGCAATATCCATGGGCAAGATTCAGGGTAGACGGCCCTTCCGTTTTTTCAGATTATCTGGCGCAGCTGAATTATAAGCCCGACCGGAAAAGTGAATTTTATCTGCGATACAGGCTTCGTAACAACGTGCAAAACAGTTCCGACCCGGAATTGGTCATTACTTATGCTGTGCCCATGAAACAGCAAAACTGGCGGGTACACGGCACGTATCAGGCCCATCCCAATTTGCAATTGAAAACACGCGCCGAATGGTCATCATTCGAGAAGGAGAATACAAAGAGCCGCGGTTTTATGGTTTATCAAGACCTGACATACAAGAAAATTGGCTCAAAATTCACATTTACAACCCGTTATGCACTGTTCGATACAGATTCATGGGACAGCCGGATTTATGCGTTTGAGTCAGATGTTTTGTATGCATTCAGCATTCTTCCCTATTCGGGTCGGGGTACCAGATTTTATGGTATGATCAAATGGGATATTGTCCGCGGAATGGACTTGTGGGTGCGGTACGGAACTTTTATTTATACCGATAGAAATGTGATTTCCAGCGGAAATACTGAGATTTTGGGAAATCAGAAGTCCGATATTCATATCCAGATGAGGCTACAATTCTAGGCTCGCTTAAGAAAACTTTCTTCAAAATATTGTTGATAACCTTGAAACCAATTACATTTGTGATTGTATAAGGTTGGGCAAGGTTCTTGTTTAACCTTCCACAAATACACAAGCATGAAGCGAAATTTACTCCTTATTGTTGCCACCCTGCTCATTTCGGGAATGTCATTGTCCGCTCAGGACCGCATGACACATCCTGTAAGCACTGCGCGCATTACCGGGATGGAAGGGCGCACCGAGCTTGTTTTCGAGGAACCCATCACAGACTCATTTACAATCAATGTACTTGATCTCACTGGTAAAGTGGTTTTCACTCAGCGTCACGCATCAAGCAGCGAAGGTTGCAGCGGTGTTGAATTGCCGGTGGAAAATCTACGCAAGGGCATTTACATGGTTCAGGTTATGGGTGCTGATGGAAAAACGAAGACATTAAAACTGCAACGCAACTAAATTACCTCAATTTATATTGACAAATCAGGGCGGGTCGAATGGTCCGCTCTTTTTTTTTCGATATCCCGATCAGTTGATATGTCTGATTTTCACCAACGGACTAAACAGGTATTCATATCGCGTGCTTTCCTCAAAACATCTGTAACGAGTGCGGAGTCGCTCCCCTTTGATGAATACCCTTCTGTCGCGACCATACACGAAACGTGAATGTGTAGGAATATCATCAAGCAATTTGATATCCGGATGGCTGTTGCGGTCATAAGCAGCCAGTGTTTTTGACAAATGAATATCACCGCA
Source organism: Crocinitomicaceae bacterium (assembly GCA_040381475.1). Classification (GTDB taxonomy): domain Bacteria; phylum Bacteroidota; class Bacteroidia; order Flavobacteriales_D; family Sanyastnellaceae; genus JAIBBG01. The sequence continues at coordinate 29,719 of JBEIHH010000006.1, forward strand.
AGTCGAAGCAGCAGGATTGGACAGGTAAGCCGCAATAGCCTTGGCAACATCATCAGGAAAAACATTTCTCCTTAAAAACGGACCCAAAGTCTGCTTGAAACAACTCTTCCATTCAGCACCGTGAGGCCTGACATCGTCGCGGTGATTGATATAGGTGATCAAATGCGCCAGCTCGTGCATAAGGGTTATCAGAAACGCATATTGATTCAAATTTCCGTTGACTGTCAATACATGTCTGCGGCCTTTCGGATCTGCCGTAAAATCGCCCAGTTTCGTAGAGCGCGGTGGCGTGATCACCAGATGATGCGGATACTCGCGGAGTTTCTCGCAAGCCAGTTCCAGAGCGCTTTCGGGTAAGAAAGGCTTAAGGGCGGTTTCGAGATTCGTACTGTTCCTGGTCATGACCTTGGGCTGAAGGTAAATTGATTCTGTCGTCCCATTTCGGGCAGGTATTGCATTTGGGCTTCTTATGCGTTTTACACGAAGAGGCCAGAGTTGCTATGATCAGGAAAAAACAAATGCACGATGAAAAATATTTCATAACGACGATTTTTACACCCGCGAAGATAACAAACACCATGACAGAAAATATTGGTCAAATCATAATTCTGGTTGTCGCAATTGCCTTGTGGGCGTATAGTGCATTTCCCACACTGAAAAACATTGTGTACGCTGCGGAAGGCGATTACCGCTGGGGGCTCGCAGGATGGTTTGCAGCACTTACCGTCAGTATATTTCTGATCAAATTTTCCCTTTTTGCTATCACAGGATGGCCGGCGCCCAGCACATGGGCAAGCAGATTGTTTTTCCCGGGAGGACTTGCACTCGCTTACCTTCTGCCGTTTGCCAAAGAGTATCTGGCTCAGGGAATCAAAAATCTGAGAAAATAAGGGGTGGTAATATCCGATACCATTTGAAATACGATATAAAACTTCATTTTGACACCGGAATTCCTTCAACGTTGCATTGTCACTTATTCCTGATAAGGATAAAACATCTCCTGCATCGTGTTCGTTATGTTTGCAAAGGATGACTTCAGTCTACTTCAATATCGGCAAATACTGCATCATGCTTTCGAGCGTTTTTTCGAAACCGGAGCGACGCAGCATTTATCGCAAATTAATCAGTCAGGAAATTGACAAGATAGGCCTTCAATCACTTGGTATTGTGGGACTGCTTTCCTTGTTCATGGGCGCGGTTGTGACTCTGCAGACAGCAGCCAACATTGACAGTGGCTGGATTCCGCGTTGGACCATCGGATTTACCACGAGACAAACCATGATTCTTGAATTCTCTTCAACCATTGTGTGTCTGATTTTATCGGGTAAAGTGGGTGGCAACATTGCTTCGGAAATTGGCACGATGCGCATTACCGAACAAATCGACGCCATGGAAATCATGGGGATCAATTCGGCCAGTTATCTCATTTTGCCCAAGATCATAGCGGCCATGTTCATTTTTCCGTTTCTGGTTGTTATTTCAATGTTTCTGGGTATTGGAGCAGGAGCCCTTGTTGGAACAAGTTCGGGTGTTATTTCCATGACCGACTATGAATATGGCCTGCAGTATTCGTTTGAATTGTTTCAGGTGAGCTATGCATTGATTAAAACAGTTGTCTTTGCATTCATCATCACCAGTGTCAGTGCATATCACGGTTTTTATACTCAAGGCGGTCCGCGTGAAGTGGGCGCCAGCAGCACCCGTGCAGTTGTCTACAGCATGGTGCTCATTCTGATTGCAAATTATGTTCTCACACAACTTCTTCTTCTGTGATCGAAGTTCGCAACATATCCAAAGGTTTCGCAGGGAACCAGGTCCTTAAGAATATTGAGGTTTCCTTTTTTCCGGGAAAAGTAAATTTCATTATTGGTAGGAGCGGTTCAGGTAAATCAGTTCTTACCAAATGCATAGTTGGACTGATGGAAGTGGATCAGGGCGAAATCATTTTTGACAACAGAAATTTCACCAGGCTCGATCGCTGGGATCGCAAAGACATCCGCCAGGAAATGGGCATGTTGTTTCAAGGATCTGCCCTGTTCAGCTCATTGACAGTAGAAGAGAACGTACTCTTTCCGCTACAGATGTTCAGCAAGATGAGCAAAAGTGAAATGCTCGACCGCGCGAATTTTTGCCTCACGCGGGTGAATCTGGAAGGTAAAAATCATCTTTATCCAAGTGAGCTTTCCGGAGGTATGCAAAAGCGCACCGGTATAGCACGAGCCATTGCGATGAATCCGAAATATCTTTTCTGCGATGAACCAAACTCAGGTCTTGATCCTCAAACGGCCATTGTCATTGATAATCTCATCAAAGAAATTACCTACGAATTCGGAAGCACTACTGTGGTGGTGAGTCATGATATGAATTCGGTCATTGAAATCGGAGACCATATCAATTTTATTTATCAGGGACAGTTGTGGTGGAAAGGTGACAAACGTGCGATTCTTCACACCGATAACCAGGAACTGAATGATTTTGTTTTTCCTTCTGAATTCATGAAGGAAATTCGGGATAATCTGAAAGGGTAAAAGATTCAACGAAACACACTCAATCTTTCTGCATCCAGTCGGAGGAAGATGAATAGAAGAAGCGTAAATCCTATCAGGGATGAACCTCCATAACTCATGAACGGCAGCGGAATACCGATGATAGGTGCAAGTCCAATCACCATTCCCACATTGATAAGCAGGTGCATGAAAAAAATCGAGGCCACACAATAACCATAAACGCGCGAGAACTGCGATCGCTGTCTTTCCGCCATATTGATGATGCGGATAATCAGAATGACAAAAAGTGCAACCACTGCAAGGCTTCCGACAAAACCCCACTCCTCTGATATAACACTGAAAATAAAATCGGTCCAGCGTTCAGGCACGTATTTGTTTTTGGTCATTGGACCTTTTCTAAAACCTTGTCCAAAGAACCCACCATTGCCGACAGCGATTTTAGCCATTCGCGCATTGTATCCGGGATCATCCTTTTTGTTTTTCGGTACCACCACTGCCGCGGCATCAGCGGTTTCAGCGTCGTCGAGCATGGACTCTCTGTCCTGATCTTTTTCTTCGAGACCCAGTGTAACATAAATCCTTGTTTTTTGGTGAGGCGCCAGCACACTGTCAATTAAAAAGTTGACTGAAAAGCTGAATGAAATAGCTGCAATAGTTGAAGCCCCGGCAATCAGCATCATTCTTTTCCGGTTACGCGGAACAATAAAATTGCGTATAAGAAACATAAATATTGTGCCGATAACGAGCACGATGAACATCAGGATAAACACACCACTTTGTTCACCGGCAAAAGGGTAATTGATCTTGCTGAAACCAGTGATTACACTGAGTACTCCAAAAACGATAGCACCAAGACCGATGATCAATACGTTGCCCGACAAGCCTTCTCTGTATAGCGCAAGAATAAACGCAACAAACGTGAGAAGTGAACCCACATCGGGCTGAAGTAAAATGAGCACAGCAGGAATACCAACAATGACAGCAGCTACCAATCTTGTTTTCCAGTTGTTGAATTTGGCCTTGGTGTTCGAAATGTATTTTGCCAGCATCAGACCCACGCCAATCTTGGCGAATTCAGCCGGCTGCAATGCAAATCCTCCAATCTGAATCCAGGCTTTGGCGCCATTTACCGTTGTTCCAATACCGAGTACGAGCACGAGTAAGACAATAAAAAAAGCATAGATAAATACAGCGAACTTATTGATGAACTCGCCTTCCATATATAGCACAAGCAATCCAAGAAATCCTGATATGACGATAAATAAGAATTGCTTACCATACTCCTGTGAAAGATCAAATGGACTTGGATGTGTGTCCACAACGGCTGCGCTATAGATATTCATCCAGCCGAAAATCACCATCACCCCATAGAGGATGACTGATAACCAGTCAACATTGGCCAGGGGATGTTGTCTGCCTAAACTCATCGGTCAAGAAAATTGGCTTCCATTATAGTTTTTTCGCGAGGTTTGCTCGTATTGGCAATGCTATCGTTGAGATATTGTTCGATCATCAGTGTAGCAACCGGTGCACTCCATGTCCCTCCAAATCCGGCATTTTCTGTATATACAGCAATGGCGATTTGAGGATTTTCTTTCGGAGCAAAACAGATAAATACGGCATGATCTTCCTTACCTCCGGCATTCTGAACTGTTCCTGTTTTACCGCAAACTACTATATCCTTGAGTGCTGAGCGCCATGCTGTACCACCAGGTTGCAATACTTTTTCCATTGCATTTACGACCGTTGTGAAATGTGCAGTATCAATTCCAAGATCATAACGAACCAGAAAATCTTCGCGCGGCTTACCTCCCAATCCGATCTGCTTTACGCTATGCGGTGCCACAAACCAGCCACGATTTGCTATTACACATGCCATGTTGCACATCTGCATCGGGGTGACAAGCATCTCACCTTCGCCAATGCTGAGTGAATAAATTGTCGAGAAAGCCCATTGTTCTTTGCCGTACCACTTGTCGTAAAAATCAACTCCGGGTACGCTGCCGGTTTTCACGTTAGGAACATCAGTGTGCAGATCTGTTCCGAAACCAAATCGTTTGATATATCCCTGCCAGATATCAAGACCAAGTCTTGAATCTCGAAACCTGCTCGATTTATCCCGATCACCTTCCACCACACGGTGCATGACTTCCCTGAAATACGGGTTGCAGGAATGCACAATCGCCATCTCCAGATCATCGTAGCTGTGGGAGCCGTGGCACCCTATGATGCCGCGATTACATGTGATTCGTGTTTGAGGTGTTATTGCGCCAACCTGCAAAGCAGTGAGGGACTGCGCTAATTTGAAAATTGAACCTGGGCGGTATTGCGCCTGTGTAGCCCTGTTGAACAAAGGCTTTTGCGGGTCATTCAGCAACACGTTAAAGTTGTGACCGCGTATCCTACCAACCAGCAAATTCGGATCATACGTTGGAGCAGAAACCATTGCCAATATTTCTCCTGTTGCGGGTTCGATGGCCACAATACAACCACGTTTGTTCTGCATGAGCTTTTCGCCGTATGCCTGCAGATCTGCGTCCATCGTGCAGACCAAGTCTGTGCCAGGCACAGCGGGTTGATCCTCCTTATCATCACCTTGTTCGCGGATATTTCCGACATTGTCGCGGAAGGCGTAATTAATGCCCTTCACTCCGCGCAACTCAACTTCGTATGATTTTTCTATGCCGCTTTTACCCAGGTATTCCTGCTTGGTGTAATACGTGCTGCTTTTATACTCTTCGGGTGAGATCTTTCCAACGTCACCCAGAAACAACGAGCCAACACTTTGCGGATAAACCCTCAGTGTGCGCGATTCTGCGAAAAAACCTTTGTATTTATATAGTTGCTCTGCAATCCTGGCATACTCACCGGGAACTATTTGTTCAACCAAAAGTTGTGGTCTGTGATATTCTCCTTTGGCTTTGGCCTTGTAAAAAAGAGTGGTAATGTCTTCCTTTTTTATTTTGAGGAGTTCGCAGAAAGCTGCTGTATCGAAAGGCAACACCTTTTTGGGAATCACCATCAAGTTGTAAACTGTTTGATTGGTCACCAGCACTTTACCGGTGCGGTCATAGATTATTCCTCTTGGCGGATACAGCGGAATTTCTTCTTCGGTAAGAGCTGTTGCCTGCTCCTTCCAGGTGGAATTAACTACCTGTAAGAAAAACAAACGAATGACATAGATGATTGCGATGACGCAAACAATCAGGATGATCGTTATCCGTCTGCCTTCAAGATTCACAGCTGTGATGATTTAGAATTATAAATCAGATATTGTCCAATGGTCATCAGAAGCAATGTTGCAAGTGTACTTAACAATATATGGGCCATCTGATAGAAGAAATCAGAGAATCTGAATACCTCCATGAAGAAAAACCAGCTGTGATGAACTAAGGTGAGCACGCCTGCATAAGTCAGATACCATGCAAGGCCCATTCGCTGCACTGTAGGCTTTTGCGTAACATCATAACCTTCCCGCGGTGAAAGAATCTTTTGTACGATTGGCTGGACATATGCCAGTGTAACACTTGCAGAAGTATGCAGTCCAATAGGTCCGGAAAAATAATCCATGAGCAGGCCCGCCAGAAAACCAATGCCCATGGTAAGCCAGCGCGGAGTCTCGAATGGCAACATCAGAATTCCGAAAATGTAAACCCACGGAAAAATGAGGCCATCAAACAGGTCAATTCTGCTCACTACCAGATTCTGGAGCAAGATCAGAAAAGCGATTCTGAGAATATTAACGAGGATCGTTCGCAGCATCTGATTGAATAGCCGTATTGAGTAAGTTTTCCTGTTCCGATTTAAACGCGTCTGAAATGACCAGCACATGATCCATTCTTCTGAAATCGGCTCCCAACCTTATACGCAGAAGATGATAATCATTGTCGCTATCGTCTATTTCCTCAACCCTGCCGACATAAACATTGGAAGGGAAGAATCCGGAATATCCAGATGTCACAACAGAATCGCCGATTTCAACTGGAATATTTTTGGGCATTTCAATGACATTGGCCATACCCGGATCGCCTCCCGGCCAGCGCAGGGAAGCGGTTGTGCCTGAGCGTTTGTGACGCACGCTGGTGATGAAGTCCGCATGTATCACAGGCATCACCACTGCAAAATGTTCGCTCACGCTGCGCACAACACCCACGATGCCACCTCCTGAGATTACACCCATATCAGGGGTGACCTCACCAAGCCGCCCGCGATCAAGTGTAATGAAATTCTTTTCACGGTTAAATGTCGCATTCACCACCATAGCTGTTCGATAGAAATACCTCTGTTGAAGTGTGGTATCAATGATAGAGTCAACGTCATGACGAATGGCCATGAAATTTTCCGGAGCCTGACTTCTGAGTTGAGCATTTTCCAGAGAGAGCTGATCGTTGATTTCACCAAGTCTGAGATATTGAGAAAGCTCAGCGCGCTGAGAATAGATGCCACCTACCCAATCACTGCTATGCTGAATAAATTCAGTCTGATGGTAGTTGTTGTTTTTGAAAAGGAAAGTAAGGGCCAGAATCTGAAGACCAAGAAATATCAGGAACAGATAAAACCGTTGTATCAGTGCCAGTATATTCTTCATCGATTATCGCTGCTGTTTCAATGCTCCCGGGTTCATCTTTATTTCATTGTTGTGTTTCCAAAACCCAGGAGGCTGGGGAATTCAAGATCACGTTTCGGATTTCAGACCGAAATAAAGTTTGGTGCCAATCATCACTCACGCATGAGGAACTGAAACTTGTTGATGTTTTTGAGAGCAATTCCGGTACCGCGTGCCACAGCCCGCAACGGATCATCAGCCACGTGCACAGGCAACTTGGTCTTCATAGAGATCCGCTTGTCGAGTCCGCGAAGCAGTGCGCCGCCACCCGCAAGATAAATTCCCGTCTTGAAGATGTCCGCAGAAAGTTCCGGTGGCGTGTGCTCCAGACAACTCATGATAGCTTCCTCAATCTTCGAAATAGACTTATCCAGAGCATGAGCAATTTCTGAATATGACACCGCAATTTCCTTTGGAATGCCGGTCATAAGGTCGCGGCCACGCACATTGTAATCTGCCGGAGGATTGTCAAGCTCAGGTAGCGCTGCGCCGACTTCAATTTTGATCTGTTCCGCCGTGCGTTCACCGATGAGAATATTGTGCTGGCGACGCATGTACTCCTCAATGTCCTGGGTGAGTTCATCCCCTGCCACGCGGATATTTTTGTCAGTTACAATACCCCCGAGAGCAATTACTGCAATCTCCGAAGTGCCGCCACCGATATCGATTACCATATTGCCCATAGGTTCTTCCACATCGATTCCGATTCCTATGGCAGCAGCCATTGGCTCGTGAATGAGATAAACTTCCTTGGCGCCGGCATGCTCAGCGCTATCCTTAACGGCCCGCTTTTCGACCTCAGTAATTCCGGAAGGAATGCAGATAACCATGCGCAGAGAGGGCTGAAAAAGCCCTTTGCCTTTGGCGATCATCTTGATCATGCCCTTGATCATGTCTTCAGCAGCATGAAAATCAGCAATCACACCATCCTTCAGAGGTCTGATAGTTTTGATGTTTTCATGGGTTTTGCCATGCATCTGTTGCGCTGTGCGGCCTACAGCAACCGTTTTGTTGGTTGTGCGGTCACGGGCAATAATGCTGGGTTCATCCACAACGACTTTGTCGTTCTGGATGATGATGGTATTGGCGGTGCCAAGGTCAATGGCTATCTCCTGTGTCAGGAAGCTAAATAGGCCCATGCGTGGTGTCCGGTTGTTTTTTGATGATCTCCTTTGGTTGTTGATTTTCGTGTGGCGCTGAATTCCTTGCAGTTCGCGCCTTCTACAAAAATCAGCCTCAAAGATATTTGGCAGGAAAGCCTTGCGAAGGCCGATGCTTTCAACAAATGAACCGAGTTATTAACTGTGTGTTAATTGATGAAGAGGCTACTGGAAGCATTCGGGGGCATGCTTTGAGACCTGTGTTGCGGTGCGATTTTCGATCAGCTAAATTCAAATCAGGAACAAAAGCACATTTGTTCGATGGTTTTGAGAGTAATTTCGTGCACACAAAAAACAACATAAATGGCATTTATACTTGATCCTCTTCCTTACGCATTTGATGCTCTGGAACCCCATATTGACGCGAGAACGATGGAGATTCACCACGATAAGCATCATGCGGCATACACCAACAATCTGAACAACGCCATAGCTGGTACTGATTTAGAAAATCTATCGATTGAAGAAATTCTTGTCAAAGGATTTGATAAAATGCCGGTGCGCAACAATGGTGGTGGCTTCTACAATCACAACTTGTTCTGGGAAATCATGACACCGGGTGGATCTCAGACACCAACAGGAGCTCTGGCCGATGCGATCAATGCGGCTTATGGTTCTTTCGAAAAATTCAAAGAGGAATTCACCAAAGCAGCTACCACACGTTTTGGCTCAGGTTGGGCTTGGCTTTGCGCCCACAAAGGCGGTAAAGTGGAGATCTGTTCTTCTGCCAACCAGGACAATCCACTCATGCCCGGTATAGGCTGCGGTGGTTTTCCGATTGTGGGAATTGATGTATGGGAACATGCGTATTACCTACATTATCAAAATCGCCGCCCTGATTATATTGGTGCGTTTTACAATGTGATCAATTGGGATGTGGTGGGCAAAAAGTATGATGCTGCGAAATAGTCATACCATTTGCATAAATGAACAGGGCGATCAATTGTGATCGCCCTTTTTATTTGGAAATAGGTCGTAGCAGCGATCATTGGCAAAGCATCTAATCTTCCTTTCGTGATGATCAAAATATTTCAGTGCCTTCTGTCCAATACATTTATCAACACTTCAAAATCAATCAAATATATTCTTATGTTTGAAGCACTAATCTTCTAAACTTAAACCCGACAATAAATACCGATTAACCTTAGCACTCGAAATTCCGCCGAAATCCGGAACACCAAAATCTTATCACAAGACCAGTAGTGCAAGCATTTCACAAAACCATTTCTTTAACCTTATTCTATTTTCAAATGAACACTTTTAATTTGTTTTCGGAAATTCCGGTAACCCGGAAGAGTTATGAACTTTTTTTACCCCCCCCCCATGCCATTTTCTTCAAAAGCCAAAAGCGCTTGATGTCTGGAATTTCTTACTGACGAGAAGAATTTTAAGCTGCATTGCTATGTTGCTATTCCTCCATGTGCCATCAAAGCAAGTTTTGGCTCAATCGGAATATACCTGCGAAGTGATAGGGGGTGCAGAACAGATGCTGCTCACTTTAGGTAACAATCCAGAGTGTGGAAATTATTTGAATTATATTCCCGATGCGCACACTCAAATCATTTACGTGAAGGTCAACTTTCATTTCATTGCAAAAGAGGATCCATTCAACCCCATGAATTACACTGCCACATGGGATGGTGTAGATCCGGATAACAACTACACCGGATATGATTTCGCGGAAGCAACGATAAACATGGCCAATATCAGACTATCATCCAATTGGCAAATGAACCTATTGCCAGGAAATACAACTCCGGTTATTGATAGAAAATATCGATTTTTACTTTCAGGTGTTCATTTTTGGGAGAGTGACCAATATTGGGGTAGCCTAAACTCGAGTGCTTTAATGAACAATTTCGCAGTAAATGTCGGCGAAGAGATCAATGTGTTTTTCCAAAGTCATCCATTAAATGGTTCTGGTATTAATGGAGGCCTGGCTAATACATCCGGCAATCGCTTCAACATTATCAGAGGATGTTGGAATGCATACGCTGAATTTGGTGACCCGAATTATTGGATCTCCGCCTATTCTATTATGCATGAAATAGGCCATAACTTTACCTTGTTGCATACGATGTTAACGGATGGTGGCGCTTGCTGTCAAAATTGTGATGATGGTTTTACGGATACACCAACGCGGAGCCAAATACTGGCCATGGGCCTCCCGGAACCCTGTTGTCCTTCGGCATTTACTTCGCCCACTTGCAGTAACAACTTAATGGACTATTCAACCGAGGATGCCCTAACACCTCAACAACTCGGAAAGGCTCATTATACACTAACACATGGCATGCTTGCCTACATCGAAAAAGACTATTGCGAAAAAAACCCGTTACTGAATGAAACAATTGCAAGCAGTGAGAATCTAAATTGGAACAATGCAAGGATTTTCAGAGGCGATTTGATATTGGAACCCGGCGCAAAACTGACGATCAGATGTGATGTCTTTATGCCGCATGGTGGGAAAATCATTGTAAAGCCCGGCGCTAAGTTGACCATTGATGGTGGCCGTGTGACACACTTATGCGACCAGCTTTGGGGCGGAATTGAGGTATGGGGTAATAGCATTGAGGATCAAACACCGCAAACAAACCAGGGACAAGTTATCATCAAGAATCTTGGTACCGTAGAATGGGCTGAAAGTGGAATTAACGCTATACGGGTGCTTGATGACGGCACATACGATTGGAGTAAGACAGGTGGAATAATTCAATGCTCCAATGCGAATTTCCTAAACAACACACGTGCCGTATCCTTTATGACCTACAACAACTTCAATTCTACCGGCCAACTGGCCAACCGTTCTTATTTTAGAAATTGCCATTTTGAGATAACGGACGTATCTCGATTTCCCGAACAAGCACACGATTGTTTCATATCCATGTGGGGTGTAAATGGAGTCAAGATCTATGGATGTGATTTTAAAAATTCAGCACCAGATATTACTATAGCGCAAAGGGGCAACGGGTTGAATACAGGGAAGTCAACATTTAAAGTGGGTGACTATTGCGATGCCTCTATTCCCAATGGCACCAATTGTCCTACAAATAATTTGATCAGAAGCAGATTCGAAAATCTCAATTATGGAATTCGTTCGGGCGGCATCAATTCTGCCATGCTGTTGTCAGTTGAACACGCCCAATTCATCAACAATCGAGGTGGCATTTTTTTTGTCTGGTTTCGGCAAATCGCAAATCATCAAAAATGATTTTGATTGGGTGGAAATAGTGGAAGAGAATCAAGAACAAACCTTTGGTGTGTATTTACAAGAATGTGTTGGATATGAAGTGGAAGAAAACTTCTTCGATGCACACGATGGTGAAGAAACATATGGTATTGCCGTAAATAACTCAGGCCAGTACTCCACACTTATCTATCGCAACACGTTTCACCGATGCAAAGCGGCCTCCATGGTATATGGCCTCAACAGGGTATTGACAGGTACTTCTGACGACCATCCCGGCCTTGAGTGGAGTTGCAATATTTATGGTGAAAATGGCAATGATGCAAGTATGAATTACTATGGCATAGGACTTTGGAACAATGCTTCCCATGCGAGTTTCCAAGGTGTATTGTCGCAAGAGGGTGCGGCGGGAAATTTATTCTACCCTGAATGCAACCCTGGCAATGGCATAGATGCCGAAGAAAGAGAATTGAAACTTTTGGAACAAGAACAACCCTCGTATTACAACTATATCCATACTCCGAATAACACGACAGAACCACTTTGCAGAACTTTTGGAATAGGGTTGTTGAATAATGGTGTAGACGGATGGGTCTTTGGAATGCCTGGTGTTTGCAACAAAAACATCAGCACCGAGAAACCACCCACACTTCATGCTCCTCTGGTGCTGTTCAACCACAATATTTATAACCAACTTCAGCCTGCCTATGATGGCTACGTGAACAATGGCAGTGGAGAAAGTTTGTCGTTACTGATAAGGGATCAATCCAAAACGAGCATTGAAGTGCGCAACGCCCTCATGGACGCTGCACCACGTGTGGCCGATCAATTGCTGATAGATGCATTACACCGAACACCCGCCATGGATGGGTGGCACATGGCGCAAGCCTTGTTGGCCAATTCACCATTACAAGATGCAGTGCTGGCTGATTTGGAGCAGACCAATTATTTAGAGTACTACAAAATACTGGTGAACAACAACCAGCCAGGCGGCCTTTCCACCCGCACTTTGATGGCCATGGATGCCACACACTACCGCTCAGAGCAAGACAATGCCAAGGACGATTTGATACGAAGCTATGCTGGCGACTATGAAGAAACTACCTATTGGCCCGAATTGACCCAGGCAACCGTGGACTTCAACTATTGCATACAACCTTGGGAAAAGGCGACCATAGAATTGGAGAAAGGTGATTATGCTGCAGCTTCTATTACTTTGGCCAGTTGCAGCGAGGACCCTGCCCGCTGTGAAATGCTTGCACTGGACTTGGAAATGCATCAAAATGGTATGGCGGGCAATGGACTTATGCCTGCTATACGAAGTGGACTGGCCAATATTGCAGCCGATCCCGAGAATATGATGCATGCCACTGGAAGTGTGCTGTTAGAATTTTGGGGAGGCGCGCCCTATGAAGAGTTCTTGGCATTGCCCGAGGGTGCACAGCTCAGATCTCAACGTATCAAAGGCAACAATGATGTGGTCGAAATTCAAACCATCAATGCGTTTCCCAATCCTGCAAATGACATCTTGCGCATTACTTGTATTTTGCCCAATGAAGCCGAATCAGCTACTTTCTCTATTTACAATCCGCAAGGACAATTAATTGAAACACTCGATGCACGCCAAACCAATGGTATTTTTGAATTGAATACCAAAAGTTGGGTGGCAGGATTCTATTCTGTTGAACTGATTGCAGATGGTATCAAGTTAGGAAAAACTTCAATTGCTATTGTACATTAATATTCTCAAATCAACCATCCCGATAATTCTAATCGGGATGGTTTTATTCTTTTGAAGGATGAAACAGATATTGATTTTTATAGCAATTTCTCTGATTGCTTTTACTTGCCACTGCCAACAATTTGAATTGTTGTATGATCATTATGGATTTTCAAATGATGGTGGAGCAATAAGTAGAGTGGATAGTGGTTTTTTTACTACCCACCTTGCTTCATATCCAATTCTGGGCTTTACAACTCTTATTGCGTATTTTGACGATCAAGGCATTTTGCTTTGGGACACCTCGCTCACGAGTAGTACAGAGGAATTTTCACAATCCAATTGGAATACAAACATTCTTGATACCCAAAATGAACAAGAGAAATGGGTTATTGGGAATTACGCGTCACAAGGCGAAAATGGAAATCTACCTTTTCTTCAAAAGTTTAATGTCAATGGAACTGCCATGGAACTGATCATTTTAGACACCTTGGCAACACAAAGTCCATATACATATGGAGGAATTGTTAACGATCTTGGAATATTTATCATGTGTAGGAACTCGGCCAATAACAAATTAATGATAATCCATTGCAACTCGGAAGGTGAATACTTGGAACATTATGAATATGACACGGACTTATTATTTCATGCGCAATGCATCGTTGATGTTGGGGATGGATTTATTGTGGGTGGCTGGAATTATGCCAATCAAACCGACGCCAATAATAATGACGCACAACAATACATCCGAAAATTCAGCTACGATGGCGAAAGTCAATGGACAAATACCCTGGCTTATGGCGACAACGGCAACTATGGCGCTGTTGGTATTGTGGCATTGGATAATGGTAATTATTTATTCGGTGGTACGAAACTCATAGACAACATAAGCACTCAGCCACTTATAGGCGAGCTGGATGCGACTACGGGCGACACCCTTTGGACAAAACTCTTTTTTGACGGAGAGGTAGAGTATGATCCCAACAATCTTTCGACATTTAATTCAATCAATCGCTTACACGGGTTTAAGAAACTTGCCGATGGTGGCTTTTTGGGTGTTGGCGAATGTCGGCATGATATAATTCCCGATTCAGCCTTCGGCCCTTTAGACAATGCGGCACTTATGATGAAATTGGACTCAGAATACAACCTCCTTTGGAAAAGAATATTTGTACCCGAAGGTTATGCAGAACTTGATGCTTCTCCTGCACAATGTCAATTGAACGATTTTGTGGAGAATGAAGACGGCTCGATAACTGCTCTGGGAAGGGTTTACATGTACACCGGATCCGGCCCGCAGGGCGGCTATATCCAAGATTCTTATATCATCCGTGTGGATAGCTTTGGCTGCCTTATCGATGGCTGTGAAGTGGGTATGGTGGAACATGAAACTAATCAACTGTTATCGGTCTATCCAAACCCAACTGCCAAAGCAGTAACCATAGAGTTTCCCTATTTCGATGATTGGCGTGCGGCTATATTCAATGCAAATGGCCAGCTCGTATATCAAACCCAGATTGAAAACAAAATCAAAACCACAATTGATTTGCAGGGTTTACCTTCGGGTTTTTACATGTTGAGGTGTTTTAGTGGCCATCAAGCTGACTTCACACACGCAATAATAAAACAATAACAATTTGAAAATGTTTGCTTTGATGGGCAAAAAGAAACTTGTTGAATAACAGCAAGAGACGAACACAACCAACTTTCCGTTGTTTCTTTGCACACATGAATTCCGACTTGTTGTACTGTAACAGCCTCTATGAATACCAGCGATTTCGCACCCGTGAAGTGAAAATCGGTGAGGTAATCTTTGGTGGTGATCAACCAATCAGGCTGCAAAGCATGACCACCACTGATACGATGAATACCGAGGCAACTGTGGCGCAAAGCATCCGCATGATCGAGGCGGGATGCGAACTGGTCCGCATCACAGCCCCCAGCAAAAAGGAGGCTGAAAATCTTGCTGAAATCAAAAAAGCGCTGCGCGAAAAAGGCTATGGAACACCCATTGTAGCTGACATCCATTTCACGCCCAACGCAGCTGAAATCGCGGCAGGTATTGTAGAAAAAGTACGCGTGAATCCGGGGAATTATGCAGACAAGAAGAAATTCGAAGAAATAGATTACACCGATGAAAGCTATTTATCCGAACTTGAACGAATCCGCGAACGATTTACACCATTGGTTTTGCTCTGTAAAAAAAATGGCACTGCCATGCGCATCGGCACCAACCACGGTTCGCTGAGCGACCGTATTCTTTCACGTTACGGTGACACACCGCTTGGTATGGTGGAAAGCGCCATGGAATTTATCCGGATTTGTCGCGACAACGACTTTCACGATCTGGTAATATCCATGAAAGCCAGCAACGCGCAGGTGATGGTGCAAGCTTATCGTTTGCTTGTCCACCACATGATGCGCGATGGCATGAATTACCCGCTGCACCTCGGCGTGACCGAAGCCGGTGATGGTGAAGATGGCCGGATCAAAAGCGCGGTTGGTATCGGAACCTTACTTGAAGATGGTCTTGGCGACACGATACGTGTATCTCTTACCGAAGAACCTGAGGCCGAAATTCCTGTAGCAAAAGCCCTTGCGGAAAGATACAACAAAAGGCCCGGACATGCGGCTATTGCCGAAGTTCCGGTGATGATCAATCCTTTCGAACATGAAAGGCGCCATGCTAGAACTGCATTGAATATCGGTGGTAAAAATGTGCCGCGTGTTATCAATGACTTTTCGCAGCGGAGTGAAATAACTGCTGCCAGTCTTTTTGCCGTTGGATGCAATTACTCCGTTCCACTGGATAAATGGAATCTCACAGACATGGCCTGTGATTATATCTATTGCGGAACCAATAAAGTTGATTTTGAAATTCCCGGAACCCTGGGGCTGATATTCGATTACAATACATGGGTGCATTTGGAAAACAAAGTGCGCTGCTATCCATTGATTCAACATCACGAGCTAAAGCATGCTTCAATTGAAGATTTGTGTTTTATTGAAGCCAACATTGAAGATCTGACTGCAGATTTTATTGAAAAGCTTCAATTACTCAAACATGCTGTAATTCTGCTCAATACAAGCAATGAGCATGGTATGGCTGAGCAGCGTGCAGCTTTCTTTAAGCTCATGCAGGCAGGCTGCGATATTCCTGTTGTTGTAAAGCGCCAATATCATGGATTAACTGAAGACCAGTTCATGCTTTATTCAGCAACCGATCTTGGTGCATTGCTCATTGACGGGCTGGGCGATGGCATAATGATAAGTGCACCGGAAATACCCATGCAGCGCATCAACTCAACTGCATTCGGAATCCTGCAGGCGACACGCACACGCATTTCCAAAACAGAATACATCTCTTGCCCAAGTTGCGGCCGAACACTTTTTGACTTACAGGAAACCACGGCAAAAATCAGGTCACGCACTTCACATCTGAAGGGTGTCAAAATCGGAATCATGGGTTGTATTGTCAATGGTCCGGGCGAAATGGCCGATGCAGATTACGGTTATGTGGGCACAGGTCCGGGAAAAATCACACTCTACAAAGAAAAAAACGTAGTAAAAAAGAACGTGCCTGAAGATAAAGCAGTGGATGAACTCATTTCGCTCATCAAAGAAGGTGGTGATTGGGTTGATGAATTACAACACTGAAAAGCATAGGCTCAATCTTTCTTAGTTCAAACTGCTGAACTCATTTCATTCATGTACCCATCAATCCCTGATTGGGTTGAGAGTTTTAATGCCTGAAATGCCTTGTCCCTGTCATGTACATCGCAACATTATTTGCGTTGCAATAATCGACTGACAACTGATCTTTGATGGAGCCTCCGGGCTGTACTACTGCGTTCACACCCGCTTTGTGAGCAATTTCGACACAATCCGGAAAAGGAAAAAACGCATCACTGGCCATGACGGCACCATTCAAATCAAATCCGAAAGACCCTGCCTTTTCAATCGCCTGACGAAGAGCATCTACTCTTGATGTCTGACCAGTTCCACTTGCGC
The DNA here is from genome assembly GCA_040381475.1 of Crocinitomicaceae bacterium. GTDB lineage: Bacteria > Bacteroidota > Bacteroidia > Flavobacteriales_D > Sanyastnellaceae > JAIBBG01. Next base: position 46,913 of record JBEIHH010000006.1, read on the forward strand.
ACAATTGACCATTTTTCACTAGTACAATGGTATTGCTCTTGGTATGCTTCACAAGTTTATTGGCGAACACCAGGTCATTCAACTGTTCCGATGTAGCAGCATTTTGAGTTGCAAGTTTGAAATCAGCTATGTTTTCTGATTTCAAATCTTTGTCCTGATACAAATACCCATTCAGCAAGGTCCTGACCTGAGAATTTCCGGTATCTACGTTTTTCCTGCGAAGCAGAATACGGTTTGCTTTCTCTTTCAACAAATCAACTGCCGTCGTTTCAAACTCAGGTGCAATGATCACTTCGCAGAACAAGGCATGGATTTTTTCTGCTGTGGCTAAATCAATTTTTCTATTGGCAATCAGAATTCCGCCGAAAGCGGAAACAGAATCACATGCCAGGGCTGCCGCATATGCCTCGGCCAATGTTGCGCGACTGGCAATACCACATGCATTGTTGTGTTTGAGTATGGCGAATGTCGGCTCATTCTGAGTGAATTCATCAATGAGAGCAACTGCCGCATCCACATCCAGAAGATTGTTGTAAGAAAGTTCCTTGCCATTTAGCTTGTCGAACATCGCATCCAGTTGGCCATAAAATACACCACGCTGATGTGGGTTTTCTCCGTATCGAAGCACTTGATGTTCCATCTCAGAAATCTTCAGCGCTCCTGTTTCTTCACCCAAAAAATATGAATAGATTTTTGAATCATAATGTGAGGACACATTAAAAGCCTCTCTCGCAAACATCTTGCGTTGCTCAACAGACGTTTCACCACCTTGTGAATTCAGCATATCAAGAAGAGCACCATAATATTTTACCGAAGGTATGATCACCACGTCGGTGTAGTTTTTTGCTGCTCCTCTGATCAGCGATATTCCGCCAATGTCAATCTTTTCGATAATGTCATCATGTGAGGCACCATCTGCAACCGTTTTTTCGAAAGGATAAAGATCAACGATCACACAATCTATGTGTGGGATATCAAACTCAGCAACCTGTGCCATATCACCGGCATCATCTCGCCTGTTAAGGATTCCACCAAAAACTTTAGGATGAAGTGTTTTAACTCTTCCTCCCAAAATACTCGGATAACCTGTTAGATCTTCCACTGCGATTACAGGCAAACCCATATCACGGATAAACTTCTCTGTTCCACCGGTGCTGTAAATAGTAATACCCAGTTCGTACATTTTACGCACGATGGGCTCTAGTCCGGTCTTATCAAAAACAGAAATTAAAGCCGATGATATTTTGCGGTTCATTTGAGGTAACTTTTGAGGCCGCAAAAGTAAGGGGTTCAACAGAAATTAGTCATTTCCGGTAGAAGGTTCGACCTCATTCTCATCCTTCTTTTTCTTCTTCTTGAGATCGATCTCCCTGGTATATGACAACAAAATGACATAATCCAACTCCTGTGGTGATGCAATAATGTTCTTTTGAATTAAATAGCCTACCTCAATAAAATTGCGTTTGTTTATTTTTCTTTCGACCGAAGCTGTCCAGCGCCAATCGCTCATTTCCAGAGTTTCGACTCTCCCCTCCTGATGAAAAAGCTCGAAAGTCGTTGAGAAATTGGTTTTTTTGACTCTTGTGTACTTCACACCGATTTTATTTCGCCATGTAGATTTGAAATCAACATCTGTTTCTGCTCTGTTTGGGGAGGAAGACAATTGCCACCGCGATTGAAGTGAGAAAACAAAAACTTCTGTTTTGTATCGCGATCCGAGCCCAAGTTGTAATCGTCTTCTGGTCTCAAAATATTCGCCCGTGTTGGCCTGCCCACCGCGCCAGGTCGCAGTGGCATAAAGATACTTATGGATTTTGTATTGGGCTCCGTAATCAATAAATGCGCGGGTAACCTGACTGATGTTTTCATTCAATCGAATCTCCGGTGAGATGCCTATTGAAAGTTTTTTGTTGATTTCGCTTTGTAAGGAAAATGAAGCCCACAAACCGGCATCACGGTATTGACCAAAACAAAAAGTACTGCCAAACAGAAATATCAGCAGCAGTTTACTCCGTGTCATAGATTCTGAGTTCGCCAATATCTTCAGTTTGCTTTTTAGCATCGATGGTGATTTCGCGGAGAATAGTCATATGTTCCTCATCCCAACTCACATCAACAGCATTCGTGTCCATTGAGTAGGTGTAGATTCTATAATCTCCCGGACGTAGATATTTGAACTCGAACTCCCCGTTGAAGTTTGTCTGAACCCTGTCATCGGGCGAAATGTTATCTCCGTAAATGATGTAAACATCTCTATCTGACGCGGGGAAAGTTCCCTGATAGGTTGAAGGATTGGTAAGAATTACTCTTACATCCTTGGAAACACTTCCACGAATTGAAGAGTTACCTCCGTCTCCGGCCTCCTTCTGGCAAGAGGTCATGAAAGTAATGAGAATGATCGAGGCAGTAAATCGAATCAATTGATCCATTTTTCTTAATTATTGAATCCGGAACTAAAGGTTTCATCCATCTGGCTGTCCTGCTGATCTTCGTAGAAGTAGATTTTGAGTACCACCGTATCTCTGAGAAAATCAATTTTACCAATTTCAAGACGGTTGATCTTAATACCGGTTCGCGTCTGCAGATCTGCTATTAACTCAGCTCGTTTTCCCTGCTGAATCAGATCAATTCGCTCGTAAACAATAAGCTTTTGCGATTCGTGCCTGAGCAACCACACCTTTTCAAGTCCGTAAGTCAAAGCAAGAATTGCTGAATTGGCAAAAAACAATTCTGCCAATGTAATTTTCTTGTTGATCAACGCATTCATCACACTCATACCAATGACGATGAACAGATAGGTCATTTCTTTGATCGGAATCGCATCGGTGCGGTACCTGATGATCCCAAACACTGCAAACAGTCCGAGTGCAAATCCCATCTCTACCTTCACGCTTTCGAGCAAATAGCACATCATAAAAATGCTGATGCTAAACAGAAAATAAGTGAACAAAAAATCCTTTCTTTTAGCTATCGGGTAGTAAATTAGTCGAACAAGCACAAACACGAAAAGCATGTGTATTGCAACAAGAATGGCTAACCCTGTAAGCTCTTCGCCCCGAAACAACTCTATTTTTCCAAGCGGATCAAATCCATCCTTTTCCTTTTTGGTAATAACAGTTGCATCCTGTTTTGTCGATGTGATGTCATCAGTTGTCTGTACATCTGTATCGGTCGTAGCCGATGATTGATCCGATGAAGACTGATCAGACCCCATATTGGCACTGTATACCCTACCAATATAGAAATCTTTCAGAACTATTGTTTTAGCGTCATTCTCCATGCAAAGTTGTTATTTTTTTGATTTTCAAAATTTTCTCCTTAAACGTATTCGATTTGATATGCGGAAAAAGCAGGGCAACTCCCAGACAATATTTACTGATTCCTTCAGGCCTTATCATTCTTGCTTTCATATGTTGAATGAACTTTGAGTGCCTGTTGTTCCCGTCTTGTTTTACCTCGGCAATAACAAAACCCGCAAGGTCCTTTCGGATTCCCTGCCAGCTAAAAGAAATATTTGTATCTAATGTTACTCTCTCTCCCGCGATAGTATCAACAAGCGTAGTTCTGGTAAAGGAGTTCCAAAGTTTGGGTTCCAGCACTTTGGAGAAATCTGCTTTTGACTCGATAAAATTCTGGCCTTTTTGATCCAACGCTTCAAAAAGCTCCTGCAGTCTGATCCGGCTTTTTAAAGTCCTTCCCTTGTTGCTCTTTTCTTTCACTTCAAGAAAAGACAGATTGCTTTCCACATACTCACGTTTCCTGATCTTGTAACGGTGCCTTTTGCCGTTCTGATGTTGGAGAAAATGCAAAAATCCGGGTGTATCGTAATACAAAGTTTTGTACCTGCTCTGACGAATACCGGCAATTGAAAGAACCCGGTAATTTTCTGCTAATCCCAAAAGGAATTCCATTAACTGCTCTTCACTGAACATAAACTTTGTATCGGTTCTGTTCATGAGCTGCACGCTGTCCATTTCGGTCAGATCAATAGATTGAAACTCGCTGAGTATGTCTTCAAGATTCAGCAACAGAATAAATTTTCCTGTGGTTTTAAGAAACGGTAAGTATACAGTCTTTTAACCTTACCGTAATACAGGAAGACAAAAAAATTGGAGAATTCCTTGGGGTCCTAAGACCACATACGAGGCAATCCTATCTCAGGTTGTGGTATACAGCCTGAACGTCGTCATCCTCTTCAATCTTTTCAATCAATTCAAGAATTTCATCCGTCTGCTCTTCATTCAGTTCAGCAAACGAATTCGGAATACGTTCCAATCCAGCTTTTTTTACAACAATATTCCTTTCTTCAAGGGCCTTCTGCATGTTTCCGAAATCCGTAAATGCTGTGTAAAGGACTGTTTCGTTCTCGTCGCGTTCCATCGTCTCAAGACCTGAGTCAATCAGCTCCAATTCAAGTTCTTCTGGATTGGCTACATTCTCATTTGCAATTCTGAACACTCCTTTTCTGTCAAAAACAAAACTCAGCGATCCGCTGGTACCCAGAGCTCCACCGGCACGGTTGAAATAGAGCCTGACATTGGCAACAGTGCGGGTAGGATTGTCTGTTGCGGCCTCGACAAGAATCGGAACACCATAAGGGCCATATCCTTCGTACACCATTTCCTCGTAGCTGCTGTTGTCTTTGTCACTGGCACGCTTGATGGCAGATTCCACACGGTCTTTGGGCATATTTAAGCCCCTCGCATTGGCCATTATCTGTCTCAACCTGGGGTTGTTCGTTGGATCGGGTCCCCCGGCCTTCACAGCCATTACAATGTCCTTGCCGATGCGGGTAAAGGCCTTCGCCATCTTGTCGTAGCGGGCGAACATCTTGTGCTTGCGTGTTTCAAATATGCGACCCATAATTCTGTTCTGAAAATAAAGCCACAAACCTAAGGTTTCCTGCACCAAGGTGCAAATACGTCCCAACAGAAACTAAACCTTCGGAATTTCGGCTGTTGTCATTTAGGTTTGCAGCCATGTTTCTGGAAAATACTGTCAATCGTGGGCGACGTCAGGGCTGGATCGAAGTGATCTGCGGATCCATGTTTTCCGGAAAAACAGAGGAACTGATTCGTAGAATGAAGAGGGCGGAATTCGCCAAGATGAAAGTTGAGATATTTAAGCCCAAAATCGATACTCGCTACCACGAAGAAGAGGTAGTCAGCCACAATCAGAACTCCATCCGGAGCACAGCTCTAGAGCATTCTTCACAAATACTTTTGCTCACCAGTGATGTTGAAGTAGTGGGAATCGATGAAGCTCAATTTTTTGATCAGGGTCTGCCGGACGTTTGCAACGAATTGGCCAATCAGGGCATTCGGGTTATTGTAGCCGGCCTGGATATGGACTTTATGGGAAGACCATTCGGTCCAATGCCCAACCTCCTTGCAGTAGCGGAGTTTGTTACGAAAGTTCATGCCATCTGCGTTGAAACCGGAAATCTGGCGAATTTTTCTTACCGCCACGCACAGGGAGAATCGGTTGTGCAGCTGGGTGAAAAGGAAAGCTACGTGCCTTTATCAAGAGAAGCCTTCAACAAACACATGGCCGACAGGAAAAAAAGCGGCTGACGCGGGAAAAGTCTGTTCACAAATAGTCCATCCGACATCTTATTCCCCCGATATTGTTTATTCCCTTTGTTACATCATGATGCTTGACTTAGATGAAATTGCAATTTCCGCCGGCGGAGCATTTTTACAGAAAAAATCCACGGCAACAATTACCCGATTGCTGCTCGATAGCAGAAAAATCAATCAGGCTGGAGAATCGCTGTTCATAGCAATAGCAGGTCCCAGACATGACGGCCATCTTTTTATCCAGGATGTCTATGAAAAAGGAGTGCGAAATTTTCTCGTGGAGAAAAGCATTGACATTTCGAATCTTTCAGATGCCAATATTATTCTTGTAAGTTCTGCGACACGGGCACTTCAGCAAATAGCAACAGCTCATCGCAATTTATTCAGGTATCCTGTCATTGGCATTACCGGAAGCAACGGAAAAACCATAGTGAAGGAATGGCTCAACACCTTGCTGGCGGACGAATACAATATCGTCAGGAGCCCTAAAAGCTATAATTCCCAGATTGGTGTTCCGCTTTCCTTGCTGAACATGGAGTCAACCAATACCCTCGGAATTTTTGAAGCAGGAATTTCCATGCCTGGCGAAATGGAAAACCTCAGGAAAGTGATTCAACCGACCTTCGGTATTTTCACTTCCATCGGCACTGCGCACAGTGAAAACTTCCTCTCCCGAAGGCATTTGATTGGAGAAAAGCTAAATCTGTTCACCAAAACTGAATTGCTCATTTTACCTGAAGATGCTGATCTGATGCAACTGGTAATTCCCTGGATGAATGACCGTGAAATCCACTTTGTGCCGTCAGCTGAAAATGCCACAGCGCACACACATCACAATGCCACTGAAGTCAAAATCAAATGGCGGGATAAGGTACTTTCATTCGATATACCTTTTACCGATAAAGCTTCTCTGGAAAATTCGATGACGTGTATCTATACATTGCTCGCCATGGCCTATCCGGCAGCGGAAATCCAACAGCGCCTGTCAAGACTTTCGCCTCTTGAAATGCGTCTTCAGCTTCTCAACGGGGAGAATGAGTGCATCATCGTGAACGACGCATACAGCAACGATCTGCAATCATTTGAGATTGCGCTGGATTTTCTTGGACAACATGCACGAGGCAGAGAAAAGGCTGTGATTCTTTCAGATATTTTTCAATCAGGATTGAACGAAAAAGAATTGCACGAGCGGATTGCTGCTATGCTTCGTTCCAGAAAAATCATCACATTCACAGGCATCGGCAAAAGCATGGTGCACAATCAGAATATTTATCCGGAAGGATCAATCTTTTTTGAAAGCACGGATGATTTTCTGGCACATAAAAACTCGGATGACTTTCAAAAACAGGCTCTCCTGATCAAAGGCGCACGTGATTTCCGTTTTGAGCGTATTGTTAGTCACCTGCAAGAAAAAACGCACGACACCATTCTTGAAATCGATCTTGGTGCGATGTCACAAAACCTGAATTACTTCAAAAGCAAACTTCGACCTCAAACCAAAATGATGGTCATGGTAAAGGCATTTGGGTATGGCAGTGGCTCTGGTGAAGTTGCGTCAATGCTTGAATTCAACAAAGTTGGTTATCTCGCAGTGGCTTACACGGACGAAGGTGTTTCGTTGAGGAAAGCAGGTATTTCATTGCCTGTTATGGTCATGAACCCTGAAAAAAGCAGCTTGCATAATTTGATCAGGTTTAAGCTCGAACCTGAGATATACAGCTTTAGAACGCTGGAGAATTTTATCAAAGCACTGCATAGTTCCGACGCCATTTTGCCCTATAACATACACATCAAGCTGGATACAGGAATGCACCGTCTGGGATTCGAAGTGAGCGATCTGCCGAGACTTGGCGCCATTCTGGCATCAAGACCCGACATCCACGTCGCATCGGTATTTACACATCTGGCAGCAGCAGATGAAAAGACCCATGATGACTTCACAAAAGAACAGCTGATAAAACTGAATCAAATGGTCGGAATTATCAAGGAGCACACTAAACAATCATGCCTTGTACATGCCTTGAATACCGGCGGAATTGAGCGGTTTCCGGATGCACAATACGACATGGTCAGATTGGGTATAGGTATTTATGGAGTTTCTGCAAGTGGTGAAGATCAACATCATCTGAAACAGGTTAGCAAACTGAAAACCGTTATTTCCCAAATCAGAGAAGTTCCAAAGGGCGACAGCATCGGCTACTCCAGAAAATTCGTGGCACAGGACAAAATGAAAATTGCCACCATTCCGGTTGGATACGCCGACGGTCTTCGCAGAAGCATGAGCAATGGCAAGGGTTATGTGATCATCAAAGGAGAAAAAGCTCCTATTGTAGGCAACGTGTGTATGGATATGACGATGGTGGATATCAGCAAAATTGCCTGTGAAGAGGGCGATGATGTGGAAATTTTCGGGGATCAAATCACCCTGAATGATTTCGCGTCCATGTGCCAGACGATACCTTACGAGGTGCTGACATCGATCAGTCAAAGGGTCAAACGCGTATACCTTCAGGAATAACATAGGGTAAAACCTTTTCGGTAGGTAATATGTTTCTGCAAGTACTCAGTAATTTCGCACATAGCATGAAAATGAAGTTTCTTTTTATCCTGCTCCTGGCATTTGTCCTTAAAGGAACAATTGCGCAACAAGCCGCAACTATGCCTGGAGAAATACTTGTTAAGTTAAAATCTTCCATCACTCCTGAAAAAGTAGTAGAAGAGGTTTATGAGTTCGCCGGACTTGAAAGCAGGTTCGCCGTTGACCATTGTGTCAGTGATTACATGGACATCTGGCTTTTCACCTTTGATGAATCGGTTCAGGACAAAAGGGACCTGATTCTATTCATTCAATCATTAGAAGGGGTTGCCATTGCTCAGGCTAATCACATGCTAGAAGAACGCGATATTCCGGATGACCCATTTCTCGGGCAACAATGGCATCATCAGAATGTTGATGATCATGATATTGACAGCGAGCTGGCGTGGGATGTTACAACCGGAGGTAGCACGGCAACCGGCGATGATATAGTTGTTTGTATTGTTGAATTGGGCGGAGCCAAATGGGACACCCCGGACATCGTTGACAATCACTGGGTCAATAGCCTTGAAATACCCGACAATGGTATTGACGATGATGAAAACGGATATATAGATGACTACGACGGTTGGAACATCAATACACTTAGCGATGCATTAAGTACCGGTGATCATGGCACACGGGTAAGCAGCATGATAGGAGCCCAGGGCAATAACGGCGCAGGCGTAGCGGGTGTTAATTGGGATGTATCTATGATGCAGGTGCAGATTGGCAGCTCCAATGAGGCCAGCGCCATTGCAGGATATGAATACCCTTTGATGATGCGCAAATTGTACAATGAAACGAATGGTGCCAAGGGGGCATTCGTTGTGGCAACTAATAGCTCGTGGGGAACCAACAACGGTCAGCCGTCGGAAGCTCCGCTGTGGTGTGCCATGTATGATTCGCTCGGACATTACGGCGTGCTCAGCTGCGGTGCCACTACAAATTCCAACGCCAATGTGGATGTTATAGGTGATCTGCCTACAGCCTGTCCCAGTGATTACATGGTTTCCGTGGGAAGAACCAACAGTCAGGATGTAAGGTCATCCGGTGGATTCGGTATCACAACCATTGATTTGATGGCACCTGGAGATAACGTATACCTTGCTAATAACACAACATATGTTACAACGACAGGTACATCCTTCTCGAGTCCTTGTGTAGCAGGCGGAATAGCACTGCTCTATTCCGCTCCATGCAATTCGCTGATGCAATTGGTCAATATTAATCCTGATGAGGCTGCCCTCTCTATCAAAGATTATATACTCAACGGAATCGATCCAACTACCCAACTGGAAACTGAATGCGTGAGCGGTGGAAGATTCAATGTCAACAATAGTCTGCAACTGCTTCTTGAAGATTGTGATAATAGCTCTTGCATTGCGCCATTTGGTGTTACTGTTGATCAGATAGAAAGTTCTCTCAATTACACCATCTCCTGGGATCCATTGCCTGGCATCGAAGAATACAGCGTTCAGTATCGCATGATCGGAAGCACTGAATGGACACAGGTGGACAATATCCTCAACTCTAGCTTCGTCACAGATGAGTTGAACATCTGCACTGAATACGAAGTACAGATACTGTCCGAATGCGAAGATGACCAAAGTAATTGGTCCAATCCATTCATCTGGTCAACCGACGGATGTTGTGAAAACCCTATTGCACTTGATGCGGCAGGCCTAAGTGGAACAAGCGTGGAAATTACCTGGGAAGAAGTTCTTGCGGCAATCTCATATCACATCATTGCGACTCCGGAAAGCGGGGATATCCTTGAATATGAGAACATCAGCGAAAACAATTTTCTGATTACAGGACTTCAGTCCTGCATGCGCTATACCATCGAAATTTTCACAGACTGCGCTGGTGACCCCGGAGCGGCGAATGCTTTTGAAATACATACTGGAGGTTGCGAGAACTGTGACGTGCTCGAATATTGTGCAGCCAGTTCAAATAGCAATTCTGAGCATATCGCACAAGTAACGGTTGCAAACATCAACCACATTTCAGGCAATGACGATGGATATGTTTTCGTAACAGAAGCTACCACGGTATTAAATGCCGGTTCAACTTATACCATTTCCTGCGTGCCAGGATATAGCGGGGCTTCTTACAACGAAAACTTTATGGCGTGGATTGATTTCAACTCAGATGAAGACTTTGAAGATCCCGGTGAATTAATTTTTGATGCCCCGGCGCCTACCACTGAAGGTGTATCCGGTGAGTTCATGGTGCCCATGAATGTTATACCCGGATCAGTTCGGCTTCGCGTGGGAATGGCTTATACACCGTCCAACTCGAATGCTGAACCATCTGATTGCGGAGAATGGACTTTTGGTGAGGTTGAAGACTATTGTGTTACACTTGATGAGGAAGTGGGAATATTTGAAGCGCAGTATCAACAATTCCTTCTGTACCCAAATCCTGCAAACGAATCGGTAACCGTGTACTCTTCCTCCTCACGGCGTGGCATTCCAGTGCAGTATCGTTTGCTGAATATGAACGGACAATTGATTCAGGCGGCCAATCTTAACGTCGGTAATTCGATTGATTGCAGTCGACTCAGACCCGGTGTTTATATCATGGAAATAATTTCCGACTCATACATGGAGCATATTCGTTTCAATAAGAATTAATCCAGCAGCAGATTGTTCAGTCCGGTAGATATCAAACGGGCCGTGAGGCAACCCATCGCTGATGATGTAATCAACACAGCCGGAATAAGTCTTCATGTTAAACGACTTGATACAATCCATCCGCATTTACAAGGCAATAAGTGGTTCAAGTTGAAATACAATATTGAACATGCTTTGCAACAGAGTCAGGACACTTTACTGACATTTGGAGGTGCGTGGAGTAATCATATCTATTCAACAGCAGCAGCAGGCAAACACTACGGTCTGAAAACCATTGGTATCATTCGTGGTGAAAAACCTGAGATGTTAAGCACTACTCTGCAATTCGCGAAGTCATGTGGTATGCAACTTGAATTTATTTCAAGGCTGGCATATGAAGAAAAAAACACAGAAGACTTCAAGGGTTGGCTGCATGACACCTATGGAAGTTTTCATCTGATACCCGAAGGAGGTTCGAACTTCCTTGGCATCAATGGATGCATGGAAATTCTTGACGCCACTGATAAAAACGCATTCGATATAATTTGCTGCGCTGCCGGTACCGGAGTAACCGCAGCAGGCATCCTGCTTTCGGCAAAAGAAACACAGAAGGTTTTTGTATTCCCCGTTTTCAAAGACGGCAGGTTTATACTCAACGAAATCAAAAATCATCTTCAGTATTTTCTGATGGATCCAGAGGCAACAGAAGACTATATGAAGAACTTAACTGTGTTTCCTGATTATGGATTCGGGGGATATGCAAAATGGACAGTTGAGCTTATTGATTTTATTGAATCTGCGAATTCGAATTACTCACTCCCGCTTGATCAGGTATACACAGGAAAAATGTTCTATGGTCTGATGGATCTTATACATCAAGGACATTTTCAAAAAGGCTCGAAAATACTCGCGATACATACTGGCGGATTACAAGGACTAGAATCGGTAAGTTCTTTCGCCATATAATCGACGTCATCAGAGGCGATACAAATCACACCTGGAAGTTCTGTTGCGATTGAAATTAAAATACAAAGCCGATCCACTGTATCAATGGACCGGCCCTGCACTAATAGTCTACAGTTATAATTTAACTCATTGTACCACCAGCTTCCTGACGAACAATGATTCACCGGCAATAATATTTACCATATAAACACCAGCACTTAGTGGTGATTCGAATTCGATCTGACCGTTTATACTAACTTCCCCGCTGAGGCGTCCGGACCAAATAGTTCTTCCGGACTGATCAGAGATATTGATATCGGCGTATCTCGCATTATTCAGCGACATCATCAGGCCAAACTGATCTCCTCTATTTGGGTTAGGATAAATCATCACATCATCGTGCAACTGAGAGTCCATTCTCTCTTGCTGCAAAGACTCGTCTACATATTCCATAGCACTTGAAGTTTGAGCAACAGAAATCGTTTGTGGCGGACCATAAACTCCCTCACCATAAGAAAAATTCGGACGAATTCTAACACGCCAAGCGCCAGCGTTGGCGAGCGACGGCAGAACGCCAAGTGGTAAGAATGGAGATGCAGATGCGGTAGTGTATTCTGTTGGTAAACCTGAAACAACTGTTCCGTCGGAACACGACATTACTTGTGTGAATTCATATGAATAACTCGTCACACCACAAGGCCACCCTTGACCGGGAACAGGCCGACCTACAAGGAAATTGCTACGCAATAAAACAGAAGGGCAACGCTGTGAGTCGCGTACTTCTATCGCAGGTTGATTCTGGATAATAACCGGCGAACAATTAGCCGATGAGCTGCTACCAAAAACTGATATAAGTTCTGTCGATCCTGCAGAATTTGTAAGAGCGTACATCATATCAACCTGAACAGCATAAATACCTCCATAACGCAATTGCAACGCCGGAGACGCAAGACTAACAAGACCGTTGGTTCCTGTCACACTTGTAGTCGTCAGAGGTGCCCCACCACCTATTCCGGTAAAATGAAAATCATAGGAAGTTCCTTGCGCAGCGCTTCCGCGGTAAATCGCTTTAAAATTGCCACAGCGCGAGAACCCGCCCAGAGGTGGTATACTCGCACAACCCCCCCGCATCAGATGTTGGATGCAGAGCGTAAAGGCTCCACCATTTCCACTTGCTGCGCCAACAGAAACATAGTAAGTATTGCCGGGCACCAATCCTTGATAATTCAGGCGTTCAAAATCAGATGGACCTGAAGATGCGTTCTCTGATCCGCCAGGCATCAATACGTAAGCCGCTCCGGAAAATTCATACAGCTCAATCATATCATCCGCCGTCGGACTATTTAAGGTAATAGACACTGCCGTTGACTGCGCAACGAACCTGTACCAGGAATCAGGTCCGGTCGAGCCTACAGATTCAGGCGAATTACTACCAAAAGAATGATCACCAACTATCGGATAACAATTCGGATAATTCATGTTGGAACTGTATGCCACATTAACTGCACTTGAAGGACTATCATTACCCGGAATGACGCAGGGATTTAATACCACTGTTGCAGTCGCCAGAGCACCACAACCTTCATTGTTAGTTGCCAAAGCTTCATAAGTTGTTGTTGTTGTTGGCGAAACAGTTGCAGAAGAAGTAGCATTGTACATTGGATACCATTCATAAGCATCAGCATCAGGAGCTGCTACTATAAGCGTACTGCTGCCCCCAACACAAATATCAGAAGGGGTGGCAGACATAGTGGCATCCATTTGAGCATTCGACAATGCAATCACATCAGAGAAACTGAAAGCAGACAGAGCATTGCAAATCACCCTACACCTGAAATACGCTGGAGCTGTAATGTTTTCAACCCAAACCTGCTCACCCACTTTACCCGGCATATCAGTGAAAGGGCCGGATGACGATGACGACTGCATCCATTGATATGTCATTCCTGCGCGTCCTTCAAGATCCACCAGGTGTAATGTTGTGCTATGGCCACCGGAAGAACACTGGACTGGCGAACTCGCAAAAACCAAAGGATCCTGCATTGTAATTGTTGACTCCGGAGAAATATTTACTGTAATCAGTTGTGATGCTGTATGCGACATAGATGAACCAGTCGACGAACTAAACACCACGGTATGAGATAGTGTATATGTTCCCGGATTAGCATAATAGTGAACGGCATCCGCACCAGATGAAGTGCTGCCATCACCCCAACTCCACTCGTACGAAATTGGTGTCATGTCTGCAGTGTAAGTGCTCGCATCCTTTGCGCTAAACAACAAGCCGTTTGTCGAAAATGCAATTTTACTTGTTCCGGTGCAACAAGGTGGTGGTGGTGGAAGTGCACATTTTACCTTAATGGTTTTTGTGATCGTAATTTTCTGAAACTTACTGCACCATGCAGTAAGTGTTACAGTATAAATACCACTGCCATTGTAACAATGCACCGGATTAGACAGATTGCTCACGTTGCCATCTCCGAAATTCCAGAAGAAATTTGTAAACGCACAGACACCATTGCCCCACACCGGAGCAAATGAAACACAACAATTGTTTACAGTTCTGGTCCAGTTGGTTGGCAAACAACACGGAGGTGTGCAATTCACTGTAACCTGCTTGCAAACGGTATGATAATAGAATTGACCATCCGCAGAATTAAAACAACAATCGGTATGGCAAACAGTATAAGTGCCAGTGCCAGGAAAATTATATGAAGTAATATCTCCGGCAAGAACTGTATTCATGCCGAATGTCCAATACTCACATCCAAACGGATTTCCTTCAGGGGTGAGGTCTGTAAAGTTCACCGTACATCCATTGACGGTGAAAGAAAAATCCGCGTCCATATTTGAACATGGTGTCGGACAAGTTACAGTAATTGTCTGGCAAGTTTCTCTGCGACAAGGTATGCCCGCATTACCCATCGCACAGGCGCTGTGGCATACTATGTATGTACCACTGGAAGGAAATGTGAAATTGAAAGTGGTTCCCGGAGCGGATCCGATCATATTATTAGACATGTCCATAACTATCCATCCGCTGCAAGGCGTGCTCGGTCCCGTGGCGGTGAAAGTATAATTGCAATTCGTTCCGGCTGTATAAGTAAAATTGGCATTTGCCGGACAACAACTGAAAACATTGTAAGAAACGGCATTCGAATTATAAGTAGAAGAAGGCAGTGTATAGCTGGCTGTTGTATTGTTTACTGGGAAAGTAAAAATATTCATTGGCACCGGCTGAAACTGCGGGTCTATATAGTTACACGAATCCTTGCCATCAAAATAAGGATGTATCAAATGACTTTCAGGAATTACTCCATTGTCCTCGAATCCGGCCACACTCATCACATTGACAACACGTGATGCCAAATGTTTTGGATAAAATATTCTCGGCTGAAAAGGAGTTGAGAACATATCAAAAATGGAGGTTGTCGGGTTGTAAGTAACCGACTGGGTTGGATAAGAGTATCTCTGAACACCCGGCCAAATCGTTGCGGCGTTCTTGTCATATCTTAAGATGAATGGAAAAGTTCCGGAAATCGCTCCTGCTGTTTGATTTCGTCCGTACCCCGAGATGTAGATTTCAGATGAAGCGCAACTCGACGCAAATTCATAGGTGTAATAGTTCGTACTGGGTGTAACCAGATAACGGGTTCTGGCCAAATTGATCGCGCCTGTTAATTCGTTAAGTGCAACAATGCCTCCGCTCTGGGTTCCGGAAAAATTGACAAGCTGATAGAATTCGAATTCAGCGTCGTCATAAGCTCCATCTGCTGCAACGCAAAACGTTCCCGGGGAATTACTATCTGAGTATAGTTGCGACCATACGACAACTCCTGAAGTGGTCAATAACGCCGCCATAGCGGCCTGCTCTCCTGAAGGTGCCGTTCCAGAACCACCAATTACGTAGCCATATGCCCCTGTCCATTTCCAATTGGCGTTGGAACACATGTCCCAGTCATTTGTACCGGCTGATATTGGTGAATCAAATTTTCTGGCCCACTGAATGCCCAACGAATTGGTGATTTTAATTGCATATGCACTTTTCGACTGAGTCGATCCGTAGCCCACAGCTTCAAATCCTACCACCAGATATCCCTGCGAAGGATCTCCGGGCCAATAAGGACCTGGAGTTAACTGATCATAATAGGCAGAGTTGATAACCTTTAAGGCCGGAGTGTGCTTGTTGTTTCCCGGCACTTGTATATAAACCTTGTTCAGAAAATTAAATGAGCTATCCACTCTCATTACAAATCCCAAATCCAAACCACCGACGTTTTCATATCCGCAAACTATATATGTATTGTTATTGCCGATGCAGACATCCAGAGCATATTCCTCTCCGGATGGCGAGAAAAATATCTTATCGAGCAACACCGCACCGCTAGCATCAATTTTCATCAAGTGAATATCATGCGTTGTCTGAAAAGACGTGCTGGCTTGAATATAGCCTAACCCGTTCACATTTTTGATCAGTGAGGTATGGTCTTCTGAAAATCCGTGAGCATAGGTATTCCTGAACTGTGCCCGTGTATTCAGAATAAAACCAGCAAATATTGCACAGCAGAAAAGCAACTTTAAGTGTAGGTGTTTCATATAGCTACGATTTGGTAGGGTAAAAATGATCAAAGAATCAGGGCTTCTCAGAGGCAATGAGTAACTGGCAGACCATGATGAGTAACTGGTGGTATGAGGTGTGTCAAAATGAACAATATTTGAATTTCGGAAAATATATCCCTGCAAAAGATTAAAATAAGGCTTTATGCTGATACCTTGCTCCTATCCGGAACGATGATGATTTCCAAAAAGAACATGTGCTCGCGCTTAAACGTATCCATTGGTTCATTCAGTGGATTTCTGTTGCAGCTTATGTTGGCTTTTGGAATTTTGAATCATCAATACGCTTATTCTCAGGATCCATATTTCAGATCTTATGATTCAACCAATGGCCTTGCCGGTAATGAAGTGTATGAAGTCATTCAGGATAAAAAAGGCTATATCTGGTTTTGTACCAATCGGGGGGTGAGCAGGTTCGACGGTAAAAATTTTGTCAACTTCAGCAATTCAAACGGGCTGGCCGAAAACTCCATTCTTGGGTTGTATGAAGGCAAGGATGGTAAAATCTGGTGTCGGGGTGTGTCCGGAACCATTTCCTATGTGGAAAACAATGAAGCACACGACATAGAGGCACGTATACCTACATATTATGCAAACTCTCTTGTAACAGATGACCGGAATAATCTGTGGGTTGGCTCCCAAAGCTCAGGGGTGTATTATAAAATATCACCTCCATACAAAAAAGAAAACCTAACAACGTTCACTCAGGAGAGTGTCAGGCTTCAAATCCTGCGCATTGGTGATGACATCATTTTCTCAAGAAGCACTTCACCCGAGGGGGTCATGATTCAGGACACATCCGGAAAGAGTTTGGCTGAATCACAATTCATCAATCAAAACCCGAACCTTCGCGCAAAGTATCAGGATGGGATTTACAGGATCGTTTCCGATGACTCACTGATTACAATTTCGAGTAGCCGCAAGGTCAATAAATTTCATGTTCCCGGTAAACCACACAATGTCTATTACGACGGTCATCTGATATGGACATTGCCATCCGAAATGACAGGAGCGGTTGCAGTTGAACCCAACAACGGAGTTTTGAAAAGTTGGATCTTCAGAGATGTTAACGTGTCTGCTGTCTATAAAGATCGCGAAGGAGCATTCTGGTTTTGTACACTTGGAAGCGGTGTCCGCTACGTTCCATCACTCAATGCTGTTAAATGCAATGTCAGCGAAGAGAGGATACCACGGTTAGACAAAATTCATCACGCATCTGATAAAACATTCGTTTCATCCATTAACCAGGACATTTTAGTATATACAAAGCAACAATTCAGTCGTGCTTCCGATTCTGAAATTGAAGAGTCAGAACTCCGCCGTATCTTTCTATCGGATCCTCAGAAAAAAAATCAAGATGACCTCACCTACCTTGGTGTTTTCGGGAAAGAGGATATTGTGCTTCATGAAGTTAGTTCTTTCCATGCATGCAATCCCCTTAACTGCTTTCTGGTGGATGCATCCACCAACGCCGTAATCCAATATTACGCTGCTCCTTCGAGAATCAATGCGGCAATCGCAATTGGAAAAGACTCTTTGCTTTTGGGATGCAATGACGGTCTGTCGATCTTCTCTGATGGAAATTTCTCTAATCCCACATTCGGGAAATCGCTTTCAGGTCGACGGATCAATGATTTGACCATAGATGACGAGGGGTATATTCTGGCAGCAACATCCGGACAAGGTATTGCTGCTATTCAAGGAACAGAAGTCAATTGGATAAACGCCGGTAACGGGTTGCTTTCTAATCAATGTGAGAGCATTTGCTTTTATGAGCAATTGATTTATGTCGGCACGAATAAAGGTCTTTCGGTATTGAGAAAAAATGCAAACGGTAAATACCATAATATTTTCCATTCCGCTATATTCAGTCTGCCGAACACCGCCATTTCAGATATTGAAGTATCGGGCGAAAATATTTGGTTCGCCACAGACAGAGGAATTTTCAAAT
The DNA here is from genome assembly GCA_040381475.1 of Crocinitomicaceae bacterium. Classification (GTDB taxonomy): domain Bacteria; phylum Bacteroidota; class Bacteroidia; order Flavobacteriales_D; family Sanyastnellaceae; genus JAIBBG01. Next base: position 65,198 of record JBEIHH010000006.1, read on the forward strand.
ACACACTCAGTGATCAGGATGTGACCAGTGTTCCTCCCTTGATTTCTGTGAACGAATTCAGTGTAAACGGTCATCTGAAAGACCATCTCACCGATCATGAATTCAGTCATTCCGAAAACAACATTGTCATCAACCTTGCCAGTCTGTCTTATTTGATGCCCGAACAGAATCGCATTCGATATAAACTCTCCGGTGCAAATGACCAATGGGAATCGACAGACGGAGGTGATATCCGGTTCGCAGCATTGAGTCCCGGCGAGTATGAGTTTTCAGCCATCGCTGAGAATGCTTCAGGTGTTCAATCCAATGAAACCATTGTGATAAAATTCAATATTGGAAAACCACTTTGGCTCACGTGGTGGTTCATCACCTTTTCAGCAGCCTTTTTTGTAGCGCTTTTTAGTGTGTTGATCTTCTTCAGACTGAGAAAGTCGAACCAACTCGCACTGGAAAAAGAAACACTTAAAACCAAAGCAGCTAAAATGGAAATGCGGGCTTTGCGTTCTCAAATGAATCCGCATTTTATATTCAACAGCATCAATTCTATTCAACATTACATCCTCAATCATGACCGGTTGCTTGCGCACAAAATGTTATCGTCCTTTGCCAAACTCATGCGCAATGTTCTGGAAAACTCTGCCTCAGAGTTCATTCCCTTAAACAAAGAAGTAGAAACACTCAATTTATACCTGAAACTGGAGGCTGAGCGTTATGAATCCAAATTCAATTATAAGATCGGAGTGGCTGAAGATATAGACGGAATTACAACACTTGTGCCTCCAATGATTATTCAGCCATTAGTAGAAAACGCAATTATTCATGGTATAATTCAGTTGAAAGAAAACACCGGTGAGCTTGATGTAAACTTTAAACTATCGGGCGAATTCATCCATTGCATTATTCAGGACAATGGTATCGGAAGGACTCGTTCTGCGGAGATTAAAAAATCCAAAAGCACGCACCACCAAAGCCATGGAATAAACATCACGATGGAAAGACTCCATCTTTGTTATAAAATCACCGGGCATGTGCCTGAATTCGATATGCGAATCACTGACCTTATCAACCACAACGCAACACCGGCAGGAACAAAAGTGGAAATAATGTTACCCATTTTAAGAATCACATGAAACCAATCATAAGAGCTATTATTGTTGACGATGAACTTAAAAGTGCGAAGTCGCTGAAGGCCTTACTTGAATCATACTGCCCGCATGTTCAAGTCGCACATCTTATTACCCATCCCGCACAAGCCATTGAATATATCGCTCAGGATTCACAAATCGATGTGCTTTTCCTCGACATTGAAATGCCTGAAATGAATGGATTCCAACTTCTTGAAAAAATCGGAAAGGTCAATTTTGAAGTCATATTCACCACCGCATATGATCAGTTTGCGCTTCAAGCTTTTAAAACTAACGCTCTGAGTTATCTGCTCAAACCAATCGATTCTGAAGATCTCGTCGCAGCTGTCGAAAAACTGAGTCAGCACGGCAACAAGGACACCCTCAAAAGGTTAACTCATCTGGAAACTGCTCTGGAATCTATCAGAAAAGAAAACAACTCTTCGAGAATCGCCGTGCACACCAGCGAAGGTGTCATTTTTCTCGAAATAGAAAAAATAATACGGCTGGAAGCCGATTCGAACTATACACATATTTTTCTGTCAGGTAACAAAAAAATTACTTCCGCAAAAACGCTCAAGGAATATGAAGATTTGCTGACTTCCAAACCATTCTTCAGAATCCATCATGCTCACCTCGTGAATCTCAGACATATCGAAAAATACATTAAGGGAGAAGGCGGATATGTGGTGACAAGTGATCAAACCACGCTTGAAGTTTCCAGACGTAGAAAGGCAGAACTTCTCGAAGCCTTTTCAAGGATATAAGTTCAGGCGATCATCGCTTTTTAATCCAGAACTCAGGATTCTGCGCACTGCCGCTTTCTGATCCCACCTTCCAGACTTCAAAGTGGAGCGAATATCCTTCACCATCATACATGATGGTACCCAACTTCTGACGTGTAGTCACTTTATCACCCTGCTTTACGGAAACATCAGACAGACCGGAGTATACCGTTTTGTAAGAACCGTGTGTAATGATCACATTCTGCCCGGCACCGGGGATATTAAAAACCGAAGTAACGGTGCCGGCAAATACTGCCAAAGCCGTTGAGTTTTTCTCCGCAGTAAAGTCAACTCCGTTATTATTGACAATCACCTGCTCCAATGTTGGATGCGCATGTTTTCCAAAACGGGAAGTGATCACGCCTGCAGAAACGGGCCATGGCAAAACGCCTTTGTTTTTTTCAAAATCTGCGTTAATCAAAACAGTTTCCGGAGCAAGCGCAATTGCCGCTTTTGATGCACTCCCTGAAGTCGCAGAGGTGCTGGCAGTAACTCCCGATGCTGAATTCTTACGACGCTCTGCTTCCTTGCGTTCATTCTCCTTACTGATTTCCTCTGCAATTACTTCCTGAATTTTCGAAGTGAGCTTATCGCGATCAGTCTTTTGCTTTTTCTGCTGATCACGCAGTTTTTCTTCTTCCTTTTTAAGATCCGTCAACTTCTTCTGCTTAAGCTCACGGTCCGCCGCCATACGATCTTTTTCCTTGGCCTTTTTATCCGCCAGTACTTCTTTCTCTTGCTTGTTCCTTTCCAGCTCATCCACTGTCGATTTTATCTCCTGTTGCGTCCCAGCAATCAACATGGTTTGTTTCTTTCTGGCCTCAGCATATCGTTGAACCATTTTAAACCTTTTGAATGCCTGATGAAAATCTGCGCTGGCAAAAATGTACATGAGTTTGTCGTAACTATTGCGATGCCGGTATGCGTTGTATATCATACTTCCGTATTCATCCTTCATTGCATCTACCTGCTGCTGCAATTCTCCAATGTTCTCGTTCTTGGTTCCAATCTCGACGGTTATTTCGTCAATGTCTTCATTCAGATTTCCAAGCAACTGCTCGCGATATGCCAACTGTTCATTGAGCATCTGAACCTGACGTGTAGTTGATGTTTGCTGCTTTTCTGATTCTCGAATAAGCTTTTTTGTCAACTCAATTTTTTCGTTCAGTTCATCTCTCTGCCGCTGCAGTTCCTTTTTGCTTTGAGCCTCAGTTTGAATTGAAAGAACAAAAAACATGAGCAACACCAAAGCCGTCATTGGCAATATCCATCCGGCTGAAAATGTATTTTTTGAATTGTTACTGGAGCTCATCAAAGTGTGTCTTTTCTTATGTAATCTTCCGGTATCTCGAAGGGAAAATCATAACTTTTACCAGAGTTCAATTTCGTTATTTCAAAACTCATCTGCTGCTCGCCCTGCGGTTTTTTTACCAACAAACTGCATTTGGCAGGATAATATTGTCCGTTGTCTTCCTGGAAATCACTGTAGTTAATCTCCATTGTCCGTTGATTGATGAGATCATTGAAAACAGACATGACAAGCCTGTAACGGTCCGGTTCCAGCCAATATCGCGAAACGATCAGGTCATCCTGCTCGTCCACTCTCCTCATCGTTCGCTGATAACGCGGATCATTTGGATTGACCACAATGGTATCGCTTTCCAATCTGCGGTCATCCACACCGACTACCCTTCGAACCTTTCTTTTATACTTAGAAATCAGCAGGTGCCGGCCTTCATCAGTTTCGCTTCTGAACTTTCCTTCGTCCCTATCCAGGCCCAATGCATTGCCAACAAATAAGTCCTGTAGCATATCGAAATCTATACCAATACCGATCAATTTATCGATCTCTTCAAAACCGCCCAAAAAGTAAAATTTGTTGTCCGGAATTTTTGATATGTATTTCAAACTATCCTCGGTAACAATCATGCGGATCATCTCAATGCCCAGAGCAGGAGAAATCGAAATCCAGATCATGCTGTCGCGCTTCATCCGGATGGTGGCTTTAAACCCTTGCGTTTCACCCAGAACGGCGTACTCGGCATCGATTTTCATTCCCAGCCAATCAAATTTATAGCTGTTGTCCTCATATTTTCTGAGGAGAAAAGCTGCGGTTCGGTTGCGAAGGGGCTCCTGTTTCACAGCCAAATCCTTTTTTCTTCCACACGACATGAGCAGAAGAATGTTTAGAAGGATTGCAACCAAAAAGTAATGCTGCGAAAAAATCTTTCGGACGGAGTATGATTTGGTGTGGGCTGCCAGCACTTATTCAATTAGTTTTTGCTGTTCTATTTTCTGACCAATGCTTTCACTTGCATCACCGCGGGCTTGTGCATCACGCCATTTTGCGACTGCTTCTGTGGTGCGGCCAAGTTTGAAAAGAATGTCTCCCTGATGTTCAAGCAACTCACCGTTGATGTCACCTCGGGAAAGTGCCTTTTCTATCCAAATCAACGCATCTGAATATTTCCCCTGATGAAACAGTATCCATGCATACGTATCTTCAAATGAAGCAACGCCCGGACGCAGTTCATTGCATTTCGCTGACATGGTTGCCGCTTTATCGAGCTTCTCTTTCCTCAATGAAAGATAATAAGCGTAATTGTTCAAAACAAAAACATTGTCAGGAGACAGTCGAAGTGCCTCATCATAAGCAGCATCGCATTTCGCATATTGGCCGGAATAGTGATAACACTCGCCCAAAGTTGAGTAAAACTGAAGCAGGCGTTCATCGTCTTCAATCACCAATTCTTTGCCGATTTGGAGATCTTCAATCGCCTGATTGTAGTTCTTCAATCTGCTATTGGCAAGACCAGAATAGAAATAAAAATCAGGAAGTGCCGGAAACAATTCAACCGCCCGACGGGCATCATCGGCCATTTGCTGAAACTCCGAAAGTTCAGATTCAATGATCAGAATTTGTTCCCAAATAAGTTTGTGCGAAGCATCTAGATCTCTCGCTCTGGAATACTTGGCCAATGCCTCGGATTTCTTGCCATCACGGTATAAAAAATCACCATAAATTGAATACACCTTTGCCTCACCTGAATGCAACTCCTCGGTCATCGATAACAGCTCATATGCCTGACCTGAATACTCAGGTTTAAATTCTGTCAGTGATAAGTATTTCAGCAATACCATCATCTTCTGATCAATAGGCAAGTCTGTTGTGCTGAAAGATGCCTTCAATTCATCGTAAGACTTTTTACTATCACCCTTGGCCGCGTAATATTCTGACAACTGATAATGTACGTGACCATTATTCGGGCTATTTTTTTCCATCTCACCCAGCGCAGCAACCCACTTGTCCTCCATATTCATATCCCTGTAATACTGAGCGGCCATGCCCCAAAACCTCGGTTCATCCGGAAATGCCCGGGCAAGTTTTTCCAATTCATCTCCTGCTTTTGATTTATTGCCCAGCTGAATGTATAACTGGTGCTTTTGCATCGTCAGCTCTTCGAAAGGTCCGGATTTTTTCTCGAGCTCGTCGTATGTTGCGATAGCATCTGAATACTTTCCTGCATATAACTGTGCGTTGGCTTTGTTGTAAAAAACATTCGGATCGTCAGGATTCAATTTCGCAACCTCATCATATGATTTGATGGCCAGATCATACTTTGCAATGGCCAAATAACAATCGGCCAGCAGCATATGATACCATGGGTTTTTACGATCCGATTCCACAGATTTCTTTGCATGCTCTAAAGCTGAGTTAGCATTGCTCAACACTTCCAGTTCAATGCGACCAACCTCATAGTGAGGCGCGCCATCCAATGGATTCAGCTTGATGCACTCCAGAAACAGATCATAAGCTGCAGGAATATTTCCTTTGGCCTTTTCCGATTGTGCAGCAAAAAATTTCTCCTGAAACCTGGTGTCTATCTGCGGTTTGAGTTGATCAGGCTCGACCTCTCCTGATTCCACTTTTGGATTAGAGCTACGAGATTTTTTTGTCTTATTGCATGACGCAACAAACAATGAACTTAGTGCAAGAAGAAAATATATGACGTTCCGTTTTTTCAAATCAAATCATAGTTTGGTCACTGAATAATCACCCAAACTGACATCTGCCGGTTTGCTTAGATATTTTGCATGAGTTCCTACCATTGAATTAGCAATGTTAACATGTGTCAGGTGTGCCGCAGGAAGAACAATGCTGTTCTTAATAACAGAACTTTCAACTACGGCACCTTCGCCAAGAGAAACTCCCGGACCCACCACGCTATTGCGCAGTACAACATTCTTGCCGATATAGCATGGCTCAATGATGACGCTGTTCTCCGATTTCAAGTCTGCAGAAACCCACTCACTTGTGGCATTGTAGCCGAGATACTTTGTATTGGTATCCACCATGGCATCCTTATTACCACAATCCATCCAGTCCAGCACTGTGCCTGGGGTAAATTTTGCGCCCTTCCTGACCATATTCCTGAGCGCATCCGGAAGCTGGTACTCACCGCTGTTCATGATGTTGTTGTCGATGAGGTATTGTAATTCCTCACGCAGTCGTGCGCCATCGCGGAAGTAATAAATACCGATCATGGCGAGGTCAGAAACGAACTCCTGCGGCTTCTCGCGGAACTCAGTGATGATGCCATCGCCATCAAGCACCACCACCCCGAACTGACGGGGATCTTCAATTCTCTGCACCCAAAGCACTCCGTCATTAGTCGTATCAAGACTAAAATCCGCCCGGAATAAGGTATCGGCAAATGCCACAGTTACTGGTCCTTCGAGTGCGCTCTTTGCGCACAAAATGGCATGAGCCGTACCCAAAGCCTGGTCCTGGTAATGAATGGTACCCTTAGCACCCAAGCTATGGGCTACCTTGAGGAGGTGGTTTTCTACTTCTTCACCAAAACGGCCAACTACGTAAGCTATTTCATCGACTTTCTGATGACTGACAGCAACTATATCTTCTACCAATCTTTGGACTATCGGTTTGCCTGCAATCGGAAGCAGAGGTTTTGCAGTAGTAAGCGTGTGCGGCCGCAAACGTTTACCCATACCGGCCATGGGAACAATGATCTTCATAGGGCTAAAAAAGGCCGGGTCAAGCCGACCGCGACGAATTTACGAAGTTGCCGCCTTGTGTTAGGTGTTATGTAACTTTTGTGTTTCCAACTTATTCTTGTGCATGGTTTTCGCAGCAATCTTTATCATTATCGCGATTTTCTACTTTGTCGCATATGCCTTGCGTTTAAAAACCAATGTCAAAGCCGAAGACATTGATACCGCTGAAAAAAACGCAACCGAGCTTCACAAGCGAATTCTGCAAGAAAAAGTTTCATTCTACCGGGCACTCAATGAGGCTGAAAGGGTAATTTTTCATCAGGAAATAGAAGAGTTCCTTCAGAAAGTGAAAATCTACGGTGTTGACACAGAGGTAACAGAAGAGGATAAAGTATTGGTTGCCGCCAGTGCTGTCATCCCTTTGTTCGCATTTCACGACTGGTTTTATCCCAACTTAGGTGCAGTAGATTTATTCAGTGATGCATTCAATTTTGACTTTGAAACATCGGGGGTCAATCGCAGGATACTCGGAATGGTTGGTGGCGGGGTTATGAATGGAAAGATGGCACTTTCCAAAAAAGCATTGCATCTCGGTTTTTCCAATGAAACTGACAAACGAAATACAGCAATTCATGAATTTGTGCATCTCATCGACAAGGCGGATGGCGCAATTGATGGAATGCCGGACATATTGCTCGACAAGCACATCGTACTTCCCTGGCTGGAATACATCAGGGAGAAAATTGAAGAAATCAGAAAAGGTGACTCGGATATCAATCCTTACGGAGGTACCAGTGAAACAGAATTTTTTGCCGTTGCAGCCGAATACTTTTTCGAAAGACCTCAGCTGTTTGAACAAAAGCATCCTGAGATGTATGCGCTGATGACCAAAATATTCAAGCGAGAGCCGCAAGTCGTATCCCACAATAAATCAACTCCTGGAAGAAACGAACCATGTTACTGCGGGAGTGGAGAGAAATACAAAAACTGCCATGGTGCAGGTTGATGAAAAAAAAAGGGGACGCTAAAGCATCCCCTTTTATATGCATTAATTGAAAAAAATTAATTCAACGCGCAACGCTTGAAGTCCGTTACAGTCAAGTCCTTGTCTGCTGTCTTCAGGTAAGCTGCAACCGAAAGTTTGCTGTCTTTGATGAATTCCTGATTCAGCAAAGTGCTTTCCTTGAAAAATTTGTTCAGACGTCCCATGGCAATTTTCTCAGCCATTTCAGCTGGTTTGCCTTCATTGATGGCCTGCTCTTTTCCGATTTCAATTTCCTTCTGCTTTACTTCTTCAGGAACTGATTTTTCGTCAACACTTACCGGAGCCATAGCAGCTACCTGCATCGCAACATCCTTTGCCATTTCATCAGGAGTTGATTTATTGAAACCAACTACTGCGGCGAGTTTGTTACCCGGGTGATTGTAAGCATAAACCTGCTCAGCACTCACTACACTGTAGTGTGAAAGCTCGATCTTCTCGCCGATTTTACCGATTTCCTCAATGATTTTATCATTGATAGTAAGGTTTGTTCCGGTATAGTTCAACGCCTTTAATTCATCAAGTGAGGCAGGCTTGCTGTTGATGGCTACGTCGAGGATGTTGTTCGCCACAGCACCGAAATCAGCGTTCTTGGCTACAAAATCTGTTTCACAGTTCAGCATAATCATCACGCCACGCTTTCCGCCGTCTACTGACTTGGCAATGATCACACCTTCTGATGCTTCACGATCACCGCGGGTAGCGGCAACTTTTTGTCCCTTTTTACGAAGTAAATCAATGGCGGCATCGAAATCACCATTGGCTTCTGTGAGGGCGTTTTTGCAGTCCATCATTCCTGCGCCTGTTATTTGACGCAGCTTGTTCACGTCTGCAGCTGTAATATTCATGATTCTTTATTATTGAAGTTTTTGCAAATAAAATTATTGTTGGCTAAGACAATTTCAATCCAAAGTCAGGAAAAGATTAAGCTTCTGCCTGAGCCTTCGATTTTTTGCCTTTGCCTTCTTCGCCGCCATCCTTATCCTTATCGGCTTTACGCTCCGACAGACCTTCAGCAATAGATTCAATAACAACGTCAAGAATCTTGCTGATGCTCTTGGTAGCATCATCGTTTGCAGGAATAGCGAAATCAACTTTGCGTGGGTCGCTGTTGGTATCAACCATAGCGAAAACCGGGATACCGAGTTTTTTAGCTTCTGCAACTGCGATGTGCTCCTTCATGATATCGATTACGAAAATCGCAGCGGGCACACGGTTCATGTCAGCGATAGAACCGATGTTCTTGCGCATTTTCATGAGTGTACGACTGATCTGAAGGCGCTCACGCTTGCTCAATGTTTGAGCAGTGCCATCCGTTTCCATTTTCTCGAGCGAGGACATTTTGCGTACTGCCTTTCTGATGGTCACGAAATTCGTGAGCATACCACCCGGCCAGCGTTCTGTAACGAACGGCATACCGATGGCGCTTACCTTTTCAGAAACGATATCCTTCGCCTGTTTTTTGGTAGCAACAAAGAGAATTTTTTTACCTGATTTTGCGATCTGTCTCAGAGCAACTGCAGCCTCATCGAGCTTCACTGCAGTCTTGTTGAGATCTATGATATGGATACCCTTCTTCTCACCGAAGATAAAAGGTGCCATGTTTGGATTCCACTTGCGGCTGAGGTGTCCAAAATGCACACCAGCATCCAGCAATTCGTCAAATGTAACTTTTGCCATTCTATTGATTTATCACTTGTTTACTTTCTCTAAATGCAATTCACAGGTAGCCTTTCGTGCCGGACTATGCCGATAGTTTCCATTCATGAAAACTAAAAGAGTCCTGTGAATTTGGATTCTAAACTCAAGGCCGTCCACTTTTGAACGGCCGAAAAACCATCTCAAGCGATTAACGCTTAGAGAACTGGAAGCGCTTACGAGCCTTCTTCTGACCGAACTTCTTACGTTCAACCATACGTGGGTCGCGTGTTGTCAATCCTTCGGCACGAAGACTTGACTTCCATTCCGGATTGATTTCGATCAGCGCTTTTGAAATAGCCAAACGAAGCGCTTCTGCCTGACCGGTGATTCCACCGCCATCCAGATTTGCTTTGAAATCGTATTTACCATCGGTTTCAGTCACTTTAAATGACTGGTGAACCTTGTACTGAAGTACCAGAGTTGGAAAATATTCCTTGTAGTCTTTACCATTGATGGTAAAACTTCCTGTTCCTTCGCTCAGATAAACGCGTGCAACTGCTGTCTTTCTGCGTCCTGATGTATTTGTATAAGCGGCCATTGGCTATTTAATCTTATCTGGTAATATTGTGTACTTCTGGTTGCTGTGCTGTCTGCTCATGCTCTGCACCACCATAAACATAAAGATTACGGTAAATTGCACGACCAAGGCGATTCTTCGGCAACATGCCGCGAACGCCCATTTCAATCATAGCGGTTGGATGCTTGGCCATCATTTCTTTTGGTGTAGCAAAACGCTGACCACCTGGATAACCGGTGTAGCGTATGTATTGCTTCTCATCCCATTTATTGCCTGTGAGAGCAACTTTTGATGCATTGATAACAACAACGTTATCGCCGCAGTCAGCGTGGGGTGTAAAATTCGTCTTGTGCTTGCCACGCAGAAGGTATGCGATTTCGCTGCAAATACGGCCTAAATTCTTGCCATCTGCATCCACGAGAAGCCACTTCTTATTGGCAGTCTCCTTGTTGCCGGAGATTGTTTTGTAACTTAAAGTATCCATTGCTATTGATTACGAACGCTTTTCCTTTTCCGAAAAACGGGCTGCGAAAATACTTCTCTTTTTCAATTCTGCAAACACTTTTCAACAAAGTATTTCAGAAAACTATGATTTTTACAATCCGAAGGGGGCTTTTTTACAAATAACCACTGAAAATCAACCGTATAAGAATTTCCATTGGGCGGGTAATTATTCCGGACTCCTGACGATGCCAACGCACCGGCAGTTTCAGGGTCCTAAAAGAAGTTCATAAAAGCGCCCCGGATAGAATTCCCTTTTGTCCAAATGTCTGAACCGTTAACCGGAAAATTGCGACCGCTTATTCAAACCTCGTCTAAGAGCTCATAAAAGAGAATCACCTTTATATCAGGATTCAAAGATGGCCTCGCTGCCTAACTTAATCCCAACAAAGTTGTTTCACTCAAATACCTGTTTATTATGAATACGCAACATCAATTTGGTCAGGGACTATGGATATTCAACGATAAATGAGGTCCATTCGGAGCTCAGCTCGAGAGAGCAATTGTTAGTTTGGTTTTGGTTAAGCGCTCAGAGGCTGCAATTGCAGCCTCTGGTCGTTTTATCAGGTTCTCATTATGCGATCTATAATAAGTCTGATAATAACGTAGATAGCGAAGGCTGATATGATAAGCGGCAAGACCATGAATGCCGGAATCCCTTCATGGTTCCTCCAGAATATTATTTGAGCTATGATGGTGAACAACAATGTGATGGCACCAAGGATAACCGAAATCGCAAACCACCCAAGTGCAGACCAACCGCCGGTAACCGCGAGTGCCATGATGAGAGCAATGAAACATAGTACTGAAAACGCAAACGCGACCATGCCAAATCCCACGCCTGCCTTGTTATAATCCTGCAAAGTTTCCAATCGTGAACCCGACTTCTTCGCCAACCATGGCCGAGGAATCCAGCTCAACTTAACATTGCGGGCCATCCTTTCATTCAGGGAATAATTCTCTTTGCCAATTTTCTCTTCCTTTTTTTCTGGTGTCTGCGCTTGGGCTGAAAGCTGAACATTTTCAGATTCAACTTCAGCTATAACCGTGGTATCAGGAAAGGTTGTTGTGCTTACTATTGTATCATGTTCTAATTTCTCGTTCGATCCGGACTGCGCAGTCAATTCGCACTTTTTGTTATTCATCCAGTCGATATGATAACCACTCATGTAACGGCGTTTTTCAATAGTACATGAACTAAACATAAGACACACAATCAGGAACAGAAAAGACAAGGCTGATATATTTTTCATGGTTGCAAAATAGAAGAACTCCTTACAAAATATACTTGCATGCTGCCACTTGCCAATCAGTTGCCATATTTGCTCCGATGAATCTTTACAGCAATAAACAGAGGTGGAAAATATTTTTACTTATCCTCGCTTTGGTGATTGTCGTGATCACGCTGTGGTACAGCAATCACATTGCTGACAAGATCAGAGCAGAAGAGCGGCAGAAGGTGGAGCTGTGGAGTGAAGCCATCAAAAGAAGAGCGGAACTTGTGAATTTCACGCAACAACTCTTCGAGCAATTGCGCACGGAGGAACGCAAGAAGGCCGATCTACTTGGCAACGCCTACAACATTATTTCCGATCCTTCATACGAAAGCGACTTCACTTTCATCACCGAATTCCTTTGGAACAACACCACGATACCTGTTCTTATTTACGATGAAAGCGGCAAGCTCGAAAACAGCGTAAACCTGCCTGAGGGAAAAGAAAACGATCAGTCTTACATCGACTCATTATTTAAGGCGATGAGCAAAAAAAACGAACCGATCGTGCTCACAGAAGTAGGTCAAAAAATCTATTACGATGACAGCCGGCTTTTTACACAACTACAAAACACAATGGATGATCTGATCAACTCATTCATTTCCGAAACGGTAATTAATTCTGCTTCCGTTCCCGTAATTGTTACGGACAGCACACAAACAGTGGTAATCAAAAAAGGAAATATTGATACAACACAGATATCGTCCCCTGAACTGATGCAGATGAAGTTGCAGCAAATGAAGTCTGCCAATCCGCCAATCGAAGTGGATCTTCCGGGGCAAGGCAAACAATTCATACTATATGAAGATTCGGAAGTGCTGAAACAACTTCAAATGTTCCCGGTTTTCCAACTCATTCTGATAGGCGTATTTCTTCTGGCATCATAC
>JBEIHH010000007.1:0-77792 GCA_040381475.1 Crocinitomicaceae bacterium
ACTCAGGTTACCGCCTACCCTCAGATCTTCAATCATATTGTTGCCTCCAAAGTCCATATAAATGGCAGAGTTCAGGTCGACAGACACATTTCCCCCTGTGCGGAATGGAACGCTGGCATTTACCGCGCCTGTTGCAGCAGGATTAAGCAAGGAGTTATTTCCCAGACTCACATGGTGAGGGAAGCCTCTGCCTGAAGCGGCGCTCCATTCAAACCCACGGCCGTAAGAGGTGTTAACCCAGTACTGCAGCGTAGAACCTGCCGCATAAAATGGCGCATTCGTATTGACAAATCCTCCACCATTGATTCTGAATGTACCGCCATTCTGAATGGTTACTGTGCCAGTTCCGAAGTTCACTCCCCCCGAAGTATAAACATTATAGGGATTGCTAGAGCCCGTGAATGTTCCGCTGCCGGGGAAGTTGAGTAACCCGGCTGTATTTCCGGTCACCCAGTCACCGCCGGTAGCATTCACTGTTCCGCCCGAGGTAATGTTCAATTGCTGTGTATTGCCTGCTGCAAACAAACCTGAAAGCAGGTTAAATGTTGGCGTCGTTGTATTGTTGTTGATGAGTGTTACCACTATGCCTGGGGATGACTCAATATTGATGTTTCCCGTCGTGATGAGTGTCGAGGGCAAAGCATTTCCTGTGAACTGGTTGGCTGTTCCGTTGTAGAAATAAGAGGCCGTTCCCGGGAACACGCGCGTCAGGGTTCTCACATTGCCATCCAGAGTTGGTGCTGTAACAATTCCTGCTGCGTGACCAAGTTTGATTGCACCGGTTGCATTGAGTGTAAACGCCGTGTTCGTTCCTGACAGGATATAGGGGCCCATGTTAAACGTTGCGCCATTCTGCACCGCAAAGGTGTGAGCAGAGGTGCTTAATGGAACATTGGAAAGGAGTTGCACAGTATTCGTTGTTGCGCCATTACCGACATTCCACGCCACGAGACCGGCAGCATTTGTGCCTCCAAACGTCCAGGTTTGAGTTCCTCCACCAGACTTAATAAAATTCGCGGTTGGGGTTCCCCCACCGGACATACCGACCGTTCCATTCATCACCACATCTCCGTAAAAATTGACTGTTGACGAAGTCGAACCCGCCTCATTAAAATCGAACAATCCTGCATTCTGAATGAAGTTGTTATTGAAGTTAATTGTTGTTGCTGTTGCATTGCGCTTGGTCAATGCGGAACCACTTCCGTTAATCACCAGGGGTCCATTCGCATTGAGAGTCATGACGCCTGTACCGTTGGTGATGTTGAGGATACCATTGGTTATGATGGTACTGTCGGCTACTGTCAATGTAAATGGAGTGTCACTACCTAAAGCAAAAGCATTTGAAGCGTGATTTGTAGTTATCTTGAATTTGCCATTGATCGTTTGTAAAGCTCCGGAACAATTGACGTTTGCCGTGAGTGTCGTGTTGACTGTGAAGTGATGAAATGATTGGGTAAGACCGGTGGGCACATTCGCTGTGACTGCACTTAACAGACAAAGCGAACCGGCTGTCCAGGTACAAGTTGGAATGATGCCCGCGTTGCGTCCGTGCTCATAGGTTCCTGTCGCTCCAATGGTGATGGAGCCACCGTTTGTTACATCGGGGCTTCCTGAGCCAGACTGCTTCATTAGTCCGTTTACAATGGTTGTAGAGCCGGCATTTGTAATCAAAGCGTTGTCGCTCGCAGATGTAAACTCAATGGTGCCGCCGGAAGCAACAGTCAGATCAGTACCCGTTCCGTTTGCCACGGTAAATGAATTGTTGGTGACAAGAATTCTGCCTCCTGATCGCACAACAACAGAATCAACTGTGATGGTTGTATTGACAGTCATGGTATGTCCATTGCGCACAAAAATGGCTCTGCTATTAGCTGCGTTTGGCGTTGTCGTGGCGGGAACAGCTGAAACGAACAGCGGATCCGTTGAAATTTCCCACGTTGTACTCGGTGTGGCGGTCCAGTTTGCGCTTGTGACCGACTGATAATACACAGGAACATCAATTCTTCCCGTCATATCATAGGTAGCGCTTCCGCCGCCTGTAGGCATGGTTGCTCCCGTAATGGCAGAAGTGCTGATAACGGGCGATGCAACAGACGAAGTATATTCCGTCCATAATGATGTAGATGAGCTAAATGAGTTCACCCTTAAAGAGGCTTCCGGTCCAACCACAACATCATTGGCAGCATCATAAGTAAATGTAGCGCCAGTAAGTGCATAGCCACTGTTGAAACCGGATACTGTCATAGGCCAATACCTGCTCAGGTAGCTTGTGGCCGGACTCATATTTGGCTGCAAACCATCGATCACCCTTAGTCCGATGGTTCCATTGATTCCGGCACCTGAAATAGACGCAATGGTCACAGGGGAATAATCAGTTGTTCCCGTGTTTTCACCAATCGGCCATGTAAATGGCAAGCCTGTTCCTGCGGCCAATACGCTTCGAATGAGTATACCGGTTCCATTTGTTACGAACATTTTGGTTGCTGAAAAAGACGAGCCTGTAAGCGCCCCGGCCGCTGAGGCCAAGGTGATGTTGAAATTTCCGAGAAATACCAGGCCGCTGCTTGTGAAGTTAAACACATTCAAATTCATCGTCTTGTCCAACGTCAAACTTGTTGCGCCATTCCATGAAATGGTATACGCGTTAGAGGTGGTTATACCGGTGAATGTGGCAAAACCTGTATTCACAGCTGTTCCGGTGAAATCAAATGTTCCTCCCGAAGCAAATGAGCAATTACCAACTGTAAATCCGGAAAGTGATCCGGCTACACCGGTTGCGCTTGTTGTTCTAAATGTGCCTGTTGAACTCAGCGAAAAAGTATTGGCTGCATTACCCGCAACAATGGCAAAAGAAGCAAAATCAATTATTCCACTTCCGGCAGTGCTGAAGCCACTTGCAGAAGCATTAGAACCCAACGTGACATTACTTGCCAATTGAACTGTGCTACCGGCAGCAACTGTGATACTTCCCGCAGTCATGTTGGCTCCGGAGAAATTTATTTGCTGTGTTCCGGTTCCGTTGAAGGTATAACCTGCTGTTGTTGTAAATGTACCGGTAAACCCGAGTGTTCCGGTACCCGACTTGGTGAAGTTGCCCTCTATGTTAATGATGTTGTTTGCGTTAGCAGTGCCCGACCCGAGGTTGATGGCATTGGCTGTTGTACTGGTTACCAAAAGATTCCCGTTAACGGTCGCCGTAGCAACAGAAGTATTCGAAGCAGCATCCATCAACAATTGTCCGGTGCCGCTGATGGTTAGATCATTTGTAGAAAAATTGCCTTGAACTGTTGTTCCCGCGCCGGCTCCAACCAAATTCAGAACACCGTTGCTAATGGTAGAGTTGCCGGTAACATTAAGTGTTCCAATAGTGGTTGCGGTTGCCGTATTCGAAACCCTCACTGTTCCTGCTCCGGAAAGCGTAAATGTTCCGTCCACTGTCATAGTATTAGCGGTAGTATTGTTTGCGACAGTGAAAATACCAGAACCAGTCAGGCTGAAATTACCAGCGCATCCCATATTAAATCCAGAGGCAAGTGTCCATGTTGTAGAAGCACCACCAACCAATTCTATATGGTTATAATGACGCGGAGTTGCACTGCTTGTGAAACTTGTGAGCGTATATGCGGTAGCAGCTGTGGATGAATATCTCACCGTGCTTCCGGTAACAGTATTTGATCCTGTGCTTGGTGTAAAAGTGTTGTTGATATCAATGACACCTGAGCTTGCCCAGGTTCTGATTCCATTACCTGTGTTAGTAACGTTATAGTAGAAAAATGCAGGGAAGCTCTGTGTTCCTGCTGAACTGAAATTAAATGTATTCGTGCTGACGTTCACAGTAAAATTCGAAACAGAAGGATTGAAAGTCCCCGCAACATCAATTGTAGCGGCCGGCAATGAAATGGCTGCTCCGCCGCGGTTTTGAGAAATAGTCAGATTATTGTAAAGACCCGCCGCTATACTCTGCGCTCCGGTTCCTTTGTAATCAACCGTGCTTCCGGTAACCGTATAAGCTCCGGCGCCACGGGTGAATGTGCCGCAAACACCAATAGTTCCGCTATTCGCAAGAACACGAGGTCCACCGGTTCCATCCAGATTACCATAATCCCATGCAGGAATGGCAACTGAAGAGGTTGAGCTAAATATCACTGTGCTTCCACAGTTCAAAGTCGGCGATGCAGAGCTTGTATAAGTTACTGCTCCTGCCACGGTCAAGGTGCCGGTGCCGGAAATATCGAACTTACCGGTTCCGCTAACCGTTATAGCAGTGCAAGAGAATGAGCCTGAACCAAGGTCGAGCGTATTCACTCCTGTTGAATCAATCACAATATCATCCGTCACACCTGGTGTTCCATTGGGAGTCCAGTTGGTTGTTGTATTCCAGTTGCTGTTCGTTGAACCATTCCAGCTATACGAGCTAACCGGTGCGAGGAACGCATCGTCTTTACCAACTGCCAGATACTGTGTACCCGTGGTCATATCCGTTGGTGTAAAATTGGCTCCGCTTGTATATGTAAAAGGACCAGCGCCGGCAGGTGTGGCGGATTGCTGAACCCAGTTGGGTGATCCTTTGTAGAATCCGATATAAGGAGTTGTTCCTGCGGCAAAATTCGTTCCTTCTTCACCGCTATTGTACTGCGCAACAACTGAGAAATTGCTTCCTCCCGCAATGGCTTCATTGATAACCCAAGCGCGGTTGACCGCCTTCGTATTATCATTGGCTACCGCCACAGCTCCATCCACAACACGAATACCATAAACATCAATAGTTGCGCTTGATGTCAGTGTGATCGGATTGTACGCTGCATTTCCTACAGGGTAGAGTATTGGGCCCGTAGCCCCTGGTGAACCGATGCCCTGTCTAAGCAAACCTGTACCCGTGGTTTTAATGTGTTTTGAAGAGCTTGCTCCTGAAATCGTAGTAGCAACAAGGTTGTTGTTCCCTATAACAAGGTGGCCGTTTGTGAGTGTCAACGTACCGTTCACTGTTGCCGCCGCATCCAGCGCAACGTTTGAGCTATTGTCTATCGTAAGATTGTTAATCGTGTTTGCAGTAGCTGTTGTGCCATTCAGGAAATTTCCTGTTCCCTGTCCTGCACCGCCATTAAAAATATAGCTTGAATTGCTATTGTAAACTCTTGTGTTCAGCTGAACACTTCCACCGGTTGCACCGGTTGTGGCTGTTGTAAAGCCATATTGGCTGGCTGTCTTCAAAGTGCTGCCGCTATTCGCGGTAAACGTGGTTCCGAGTGCCGCTCCCGATGTAATGATTCTTGTTCCAAAATCTATTTGACCACCACTTAAAACTGTAACAGTTTGCGGATTGCCGTATAGCGTCATATCGGTCAACAGCGTTAAAACAGAGCCGTTGCTCACTTGAGTATTCACATAAGAAAAATCACCGGTTAATCCGGTGGCATCATAATTCTGCGCAGCGCCATTAAACAGAAGCAGCGCATTGTTTGTAGCGTTCACACTGGTAACACTCATGCCTCCTGTACCTGTTCTGATGAAGTTGCCGGCAACGCGCAATTCGCCCATTGGATTTGCAGACGATGATACGCTGCCTGCGGCAAATTCAAAAACCGCTGAGCCACTTTGATTGAACGAACCACTCAGATTTATGACAGGTCTGTTGGCTGTTAAAACAACTCCCGCGGTGCTTGCTAATGCATTAAAAGTTCCGCCGCTCAGAATCATTCCGTGTGATGTGCTGCTTTGATTGATAATGGAAGGACCCGTCGATCCGCTCACCATATTGAAAACACCCGCAAGAATATTGAAGTTACCGGATGTAATCGTTAACGTTCCTGTTCCTGTTCCGTCTACCAAAGAACATGTGCCCGTATTCAGTTTATTGAAACTGTTACCTGCAGTCATTGTGACAATTTTACTGTTGTCAGTAACGACCAGTGCCGTAGCTGAAGTTGAATTAACGATCACTGAATCGGCCACATCGAATGTTGTTGTTGCAACACCGGATGAGCCAGAGCCGGCTATGATCAATGAGCCCGATCCACTAATGTTAAGATCATCCGTGATATTGATATCTACTGTATTCGTATTTGCTCCTGTCACTCCGATCACACTACCGCCTTGTATCAACATATCGCGCCCAACGTTTAAAACCAGCCCTGTAGTAGCTGTCAATCCAAGATTTTGACCACCGGTAGTTGTCACTTTGAAGTCGCGATTCACAGTGGTCAGGCCGGCAGACAGGTTGAAACCACCCGTCATTGCCGCGCTCCAGGTAAAGTCAGAAAATGTTTGTCCAAGACCGGCATTCGGCGCTGCATTCGGCGCTCCGCTGATCAAACAATTAGACCCGGCATTCCATGTTGCAGTAATAATCGCACCCGCGGTATTCCTGTTGTGATCGTAAGTTCCCGTGGCACCAACCGTAATCGTTGCACTTGTCTGAACAATATCTGTTGCTGTTGAGTTTCGAAGCGTTCCATTGATGTTTACTGTCGCATTACTCACTGTCAATGTTCCCGACGCCTGATTAAAAATCGCCGTGCTATTAATTGTCATTGCCGTACTTGCTGTAACACTGGCATTGGCTGTAACGGTGGCTGCGGTGTTCGTGATGTTCAATGTCGCAAAGGATGCTGCATTGGTGTTGATGGCTTGTGCTGCTGTACCATTGAATTCAACGGTACTGCCGGTCACAGTATACGTACCGGCGCCCGGCACAAAATTGCCGCAAATTCTTGTTGTTGCGCCATTTACCCAGGTGCGGTTTCCTCCGGTGGCATTGAGTACGCCATAATTCCACGCCGGTATAGTTTGAGGTGAGCTGCTGGTAATATTCACAATTGTTCCGCAGGCAATGGTCGGTGGCGTTGTTGTGCTGGAAGTAACTGTGCCACCAATATTGACAATGGCTGCATTGGTTGTTGTAAAAGTGCCGGTGCCACTCAATGTAAAATCATTTGCTGAAACCGTATTAAAAATATTCAACGTATTTGTACCCGGAGAACTGATGGTGACATTGTCGCTAGCTGTCGGGATTCCGTTCGGAGACCAGTTCGTCGCTATCTGCCAAACGCTGCTGGTAGTGCCTGTCCAGGTATAAGAAACGGCTGAATTGATGAAACCATCATCTTTACCAATACCAAAAGTAATTCCGGAATTGATGTTCGCAGCCGAAACCGCAAACGCGCCCGATGAAGTGAATGGGTTTGAACCCACCTGTGTTGAGTTTGTCTCAGCCCAGGCCGTGCCGTTGTGGTAAGCAACCTTGACTTGCGTTCCTGCTGCATAATTCGCATTGGCCTCGCCTGTATTCCACTGGCCTTGCATAGTTAGGGTATTTGCAGCAGCGGTCGGAGCGGTGATGCTCCAATACCTGTTGATGAGTTTGGTATTATTGAAAGCCGCAGGAGAAGTAACCGCATCAATTACCCTAACCTGATAAGGAATATTTGTGCCGACACTTGGTGTCAGTGTTACGGGATTGTAGGAGGAGTTACCAACGTTAAAAGTAACCGCCGATGCACTCACCGGACGAATTAACAATCCGGTGCTATTGGTAACAAAATATTTTGCTGTTGTTGGTGTCGAGACGGTTGCTGAAGCCGCGAGGGTCAGGTTATTTGCCCCAAGCACGATTCTTCCATTGGCGAAATTGACATTGCTGTTCACTGTCACAGCACTTGAGGACTGAAGTGTCACAGTGGGTGTTCCTGAGGTGTTGTTCACTGTAAGGAAATCAAACGTGGTGTTTCCTGTCAATGTTTGGGCGACTGTTGAGCTGTTGAAAGTCACTGCCCTGTTGGACGGGTTAAAAGTTCCGGAGCTCAAGGTCCAGTTTCCGGCCAAAGCAAGGTCTCCTCCAACCGTTCCTGAGAGCGTTAATGTACCGCCCGCGATACTCACGTTTCCGGTGACATTCATAGACTGGTTGGTTTGATCCATGCTGAGCAATCCACCGGTAACACTCACGTTACCCCCGATGGTTGTGGTGCCATATCCGGAGCCTCCGGAGCCAAAAAACAATGAGCCCGAATTGACAACCAGATTGTTGTTGATGACCCAGTTTCCTCCTGAATTCAAGCGTGCAATTTGATTGCCGCTGCTATTCATGGTAAAGTCCCAAACCGTGATAGCTCCGAACGAATTGTTCGTTACACCAAATGGGTGTGTATAGCTGTTGCGTGACATGGGTGGTGTTGAAGACCCCACGGTAGTTACAGAAACCGTGTAATACCTTACGGCATCATGCGTTGTGGCTGCTACATTGCATGCACAGCTGGGGTTTTCGGTTGGCACCTGTCCATACACACCATTTGTTCCCACACCATAATCATAAATTTTTTGACCAAACCAGTTAAAAGAGGTTGGTCTAACTCCACCGGGGAAAGCACTCCAGGGGATTAAAATTTCATTGGTGTTTGACGCTCCTGCTCCCGATTGACCGTAGGTCATTCCTGTTGTCACCGCAGCACCCCAGCTTCCCGAGCCATTTGCTACTCTGTATTCCTGATAGCCACTCTTAAAATACAGCGCCAGATCGCCTCGGAAAGGCAGATCGAATGTTGATCTGTCGTAGCCCAAAGAAGTGGTGCTGCCATTTGCATCGGTGCCACCATTCACGGGAACGATAGGATTCACATCAAACAAAAACAAACTGGCTTCAGTTGTGTTGTGGTTGCCAACCCCGATGTACAGGTTGGTGTTGTCCCAGGTCATATAAGTAACAACGCCTCCACTTGTTTGTTGGTTGTTGCCGTCGGTGTGGATGCCGTATTCGTTGGCGGCAATGGTACCGTTGATGACTGGGGCACCGGTAGGACGATATACATCATCGAATACTGCATTATCTGATGCACCTGTCGCATGATTCCAAAACGGTCCCGCATACCGTAGATTCGAACCCGTCCATGTATTATCACTAGTTGTGCTTCCAATTTGTGTTGCGGTATTGCGCGGGTCGCTTTGCGGAAAAGCAGCTCCATTTGTTTCAACGAAGAGACTCCAGTTATTTCCTGTCGGGTTATATGTCACACGGATACTGAAATACTCCGATCCATAGTCATTTGCGGAAATGATATTTGTGAAGTCCGTGTTTAAATCGATCCCTCCTGTGAATCGGGCAAGACGAATTGCGTCCGTTGTGCCGCTTTGACCCAATACAACAGCATAACCATTGCCTGTTGCAACCGTATTTCCAGTAGAACCAAGAATATAAGCCATACCATAATTGGTGTTATCAAAACCACTTGGGTTTGTGTTACTAGAACGCATGTTAAACGCCCAGGTAATGGTTCCGCTGTTGCTGCTAAGCGTAGTGGTGTAGGCAGAGTTAAAGTCCTGATAAACCCATTCTCTCCCCGCAGTGGTGGATCCCAATTGAAGTCGGTTACTGGCAATTTGCGCTCCGCTTGCGACCGTTTCTATTTCAGTCCAGCCACCACCAACGGTATTGCTGTTGGCGCGGTTGAAATCGTCAACCAACGTTTGAGCATTAACATTTGACGTAAATAGTTGCAGAAGAATAGTCGCAACCAATAGAGAAGAAAAATTCTTCATTAGATCTGTTTATTAAGGTTAATTAAGCCGCATAATGATGCGTCCGTAAATTTATTTGGGTCAATTAGCTGAACTCACAAATATAAACACGCCATTCACACCTCAACCATGTGAGGTGTAAAATTCACACTAACGTAATTAGTAGTCTAGAAGCGCCAAGAAACCGGTGTCCAATTAATAGCCTAAGGTAGAGCGCATTCTTTCCAATGTGCGGGCAGCAACCTTCCTGGCCTTATCCGCGCCGGCGGCCAATTGAGCGTCCAGTTCCGCCGGGTCTCCCATCAGGCGGGTGTAATGTTCCCTCTCCTGAGCAAAACGATCCAGAATAGCCCCCAACAAATCCTTCTTAACGTGGCCCCAGCCATAGCCGCCCGCTTCAAGTTTCTTCTTCAATTCGGTAGAATCTGATTCCGGCGCAATGAGTTTGTAGAGCTGGTAAACTACGCTTCCTTCTGCATCCTTAGGGTCTTCCAGAGGTGTGGCATCAGTCACAATTTTCTTGTTGATGACGTCTTTCAACTCCTTTTCCGGAAGAAAAATATTGATGTAGTTGCCATAACTTTTGCTCATCTTCTGCCCATCCGTACCGGGCACATACATGGTGTGCTTGTTCACAGAGGCCTCGGGAACCACCAGCACATCGCCCATCTGGCGGTTGATCGTTTCTGCAATATCGCGTGTTATTTCAAGGTGCTGCAACTGGTCTTTTCCAACAGGAACAATATTGGCATCATACAACAATATATCCGCGGCCATGAGCACAGGATAAACGAACAGTCCTGCATTCACATCACTCAGTCTGTCGCTTTTGTCCTTAAAACTATGCGCATTGGCGAGCATCGGATATGGCGTAAAACAAGACAAATACCACGTCAGCTCCGCCACCTCCGGAATATCACTCTGGCGATAAAATGTTGTTCTTTCTGTATCCAGACCACACGCCAGCCAGGCCGCAGCAACAGCATAGGTGTTTTCCTTCAATTGCTGCGCATCCTTTATCTGTGTCAGCGTATGGAAATTCGCGATGAATAAAAAAGAGTCGTTCGCGGGGTTTTTACTTTCCTCTATTGCCGGAAGTATCGCACCCAAAATATTCCCCAAATGAGGAACTCCTGTGCTTTGAATGCCTGTAAGAATGCGAGCCATAGGCCGCGAATTTAGAAAGATTCACGCGAAAATACATTCACGCGAAGGGACAAATGGACAAAGGAAACGAAGATGATTCATTTAAAAATGTATTCACGCGAAGGGACAAATGGACAAAGGAAACGATGAGGGTGTATTCACGCGAAGGGGCAAAGGGGCGAAGGAAACGATGAAGGTGTATTCACGCGAAGGGACAAAGGGACAAAGGAAACGAAGATGATTCATTTAAAAATGTATTCATGCGAAGGGGCTAAGGCAACGAAGGTTGGGGTGGGTTGGTACCTTTGGTCCAGATGACTCTATGCAGGCCTGATCTGAGCGATGTTGCTCCAAAATTGATTAAAAAACCGAGCTGTTTATTTCCCAGGCGCATGTAGGTAAGCAGTTGCGATTTGTGCTCGGGTGCGATAAATTCGACTGATTTTAATTCAAGAACGATCACATTCTCAACTAAAATATCCATGTAGTACGCTTTGGGAATAAACTCTCCTTTGTAATGAATCGACACCAGCCTTTGTGATACTGCTGCAATGCCGGAAAGTTCCAATTCACGCATCATACATCTCTCGTAAGTGGATTCCAATAATCCCGGTCCTAATTCAGAATGCACGCGCATGGCACAACCGATGACACGATTACCCAAGGTTTCAATTTGAGGTGACAACATGAAACAAAGCTTCACAAATCACGCATAGAATAATTAGGCATATTATTCCAGAACAAACAATCACCCCGAACTACCAATAGCATAGAAAGCATAACTTCGTTTCCTTTGCCCCTTTGCGTGAATACACCCTCATCGTTTCCTTTGTCCCTTTGCCCCTTCGTGTGAATAGACCTTCAAATCAATCATCTTCGTTTCCTTCGCCCCTTTGCCCCTTCGCGTGAATACACCTTCATCGTTTCCTTCGCACCTTCACCCCTTCGCGTGAATCCTTTTCGTTTCCTCAGCGCTTTCGTCCCTTCGCGTGAATTCATACATTTGCCGACTATGAAGTTTACACCCTTCCTATTTATGGCCATCATGTTTACGGCCTGCAACTCCTCGCAACACGAATCTAAAAACGACTTACTCCCGCCCCCTATGGCAAAAAAAATTCCTTATAACCTTGCCATGCATGGTGAAACCCGTGTAGACAATTACTACTGGATGCGTCTCTCCGACGAACAAAAAAACGCTCCGGAAAATGCACGCGACCAGCAGACCAAGGATGTTCTCGACTACCTCAACGCGGAAAATGATTACACCAAAAAAATGTTGGCTCATACCGACGAGTTTCAGAAAAAACTCTTCGAGGAAATGAAGGGCCGCATCAAAGAAGATGATCAAAGTGTGCCCGTCAAAGACAATGGCTATTGGTATTACACCCGTTTTGAGTCCGGTAAGGATTATGCGTTCCAATGTCGCAAAAAAGAATCCATGGAATCGGGTGTCGAAGAGGTCCTCATCAATGGTCCGGAAATGGCGGCGGGTCACGACTATTGGGCGTTGGGTGGTTTAGATGTAAGCGACGACAATGAGCTGTTGTGCTACAGTGAAGATTTAATCAGCCGCCGCATATACACAGCATCCTTCAAGGAAATCTCAACCGGTAAAATTCTCGAAGATAAGTTGGAGGGCATTTCCGGCAGTCCTGTTTGGGCGGGCGACAATAAAACTGTTTTCTATGTAAAAAAGGATCCGACCACATTGCGCGAGTTTCAAATCTGGCGACACGCTTTAGGCACATCGCAGGAAAGCGACGTGATGGTGTATGAAGAAAAAGACGAGGAATTTAGTTGTTTCGTCAGCCGCACCAAAAGCAAGAAATACCTTGTGATCGGATCTTCACAAACACTCAGCACCGAATACCGCGTGCTTGAATCGACAAATCCCGGTGGTGAATTTCGTTTGATACAGCCGCGTGAGCGTGATCATGAATACGGCATTGATCACTACAACGATAAATTCTATATCACCACCAACTGGCAGGCAAAAAATTTCCGCCTCATGGAGTGCCCCGAAAACGCAACCACCAAGGAAAACTGGAAAGAAGTGATTGCACACCGCGACGACGTGTTGCTGGAAGGTATCGAGATCTTCCGCGACTTTCTTGTAGTTCAAGAGCGCAAAAACGGACTGACTCAACTACGCATGATTCGTTGGTCAGATCGCAGCGAGCATTACATGGAATTCCAGGATCCTGCTTATGCTGCGGGCGTTGGCTCTAATCCCGATTTTAATACCGATATCCTGCGCTACGGATACAGCAGCATGACAACACCAGCGAGCACGTACGATTACAATATGTCGACGCGCGATCGCAAATTGTTGAAACAACAGGAAGTTGTCGGCGGACACAGCCCTGAAAATTATCAGAGCGAAAGATTGTATGCAATGGCCAAAGACGGTACAAAAGTTCCCGTGTCTCTTGTTTACAAAAAGGGAACCAAGCTGGATGGCTCAGCACCAATGCTGCTTTACGCATATGGTTCGTATGGCGCAACGATGGATGCGGGATTCTCCTCTACAAGGTTGTCGTTGCTTGATCGTGGGTTCATCTACGCGATAGCTCACATTCGTGGTGGACAGGAAATGGGCCGCAGCTGGTATGAAGACGGTAAGTTGCTAAAAAAGAAAAACACATTCACCGACTTCATTGATTGTGCCGACTATCTCATTGCACAGAAATATACTTCAAGTGAAAAACTGTTCGCGATGGGTGGCAGCGCTGGCGGACTGTTGATGGGTGCAATAACAAATATGCGCCCTGAACTTTGGAGAGGAATTGTAAGCGCTGTTCCTTTTGTTGACGTGGTAACAACCATGTTGGATGAAACTATTCCGCTGACAACGTTCGAATTTGACGAATGGGGAAATCCTAAGAACAAAGAGTATTACGACTACATGAAGTCGTATTCTCCATACGACAACATTGAAGCGAAAAATTATCCAAACATTCTGGTGACAAGCGGATACTGGGACTCGCAGGTACAGTACTGGGAGCCCGCCAAGTACGTTGCGAAATTGCGCGAAATGAAGACAGATAAAAATCTGTTGCTTTTCTGGTGCAACATGGATGCTGGTCATGGTGGCAAAAGCGGAAGATTCGAAGCGTTGAAAGAGGTAGCGTTGGAATATGCTTTCATGTTCGATCTGGTTGGAATTAAGAAATAATTCCCACAATGACCAACAACGACATTATGAAAAAACTGCGCGTGGCATTGAAGCTGCGCGACACTGATATCATACTCATTCTTAAACTGGTTGAGTATGATGTCTCAAGTTCAGAACTGGGAGCAATTTTCAGAAACGAAGACCATCCCAATTATAAAGAATGTGGTGACCAGCTCTTGCGCAATTTTCTCAACGGATTGATCATTCATATGCGCGGGCCCGCACCTGAAGAGAAGACCAAACCAGAGCAGAAGCCTGTGCAGAAGCCCGTTCAGAAAAAACTTTTTCCACCCAAGAAGAAGTACTGAAAAAGCAATGGCAAATTCAATAGATAAAAGCACCCTTGCCTTTTTAAAAGACCTTGGTAAACACAACAACAGGGAGTGGTTCGCTTCGCACAAAGAAGGCTACTTGCGCGCTCATGATAACATGATTGCATTTTGCGATAGCCTTCTTTCAGAAATGCGCAAGCACGACAACATTGAAAACTCTTCAGCAAAAGATTGCCTTTACAGAATTTATCGCGACACCCGCTTTTCAAAAGACAAGACGCCGTATAAAAATCATTTCGCCGGAGGATTTCAAAGAGCAACCAAGCTACTACGTGGTGGCTATTACTTTGAAGTTGGTCCCGGAAAATCTTTTGCTGGTGGCGGATTTTATGCGCCCAATAAAGAAGACTTGTTGCGCATTCGCAAAGACATTGAACTCAACTTGAATGATTGGAAAAAGATCCTCCGCAATAAATCACTGGTCAACACTTTTGGTGAAATACAAGGCGAGAAACTGATCACCGCTCCTCGCGGATTCAATCCGGAAGATCCCGCAATCGAATTGCTCCGACATAAAAATTTCTATTTCGTTCGCGAGTTCTCTGATAAAGAAGTTCTTGATCCCGGATTCACAAAACAACTCAATCAAACCTTCAAAAGTTTGCGGGTATTTTTTGATTATATGAGTGAGGTGCTCACAACGGACGGCAATGGTTTGACCATAGTATAGTTAATTGCGAGTTAGCAAATCGCTCGCGCGTTTATCAGCAGATCGTTTGCAAATCATCCATTTTCATTTAACAGCTCTTCACTTTTTCCAGAAAATATCCACCTGTGTTTTGAGTTCATGGAGTCCTTATCCAAATCTCAACACACAAAACGATGCTCGAAAACACAGAACTCAGCGCCTGGGAGCGCTTTCAAAAATTCATTCGCGAATCCGCAACCATCAAACTATTCATCATCGGATTCATTTTGTTACTGCTGTTAATACCCCTGTCTTTTGTTCATGATCTCGTATACGAAAGACAGTCTCGTCAGATTGAAGCCATTCAGGAAGTAACCAATACCTGGGGCGGCGAGCAAACAATTACAGCGCCTTTTGTCACGATACCATACCAGGAAACAGCAATAGGTCAGAATGGCGAACAAATCATTTCACGTGAAAAGAAATACTTCCGCGTTCTGCCTGAAGATGTAGATATTCAAACAAACCTTATAACCGAAAAACGCTCCAGGGGAATATTCGACGTTGTCGTTTACACCACATCAGTCGCTATCAAGGGTCGCTTCAAGTGCAGCGACTTCCAGGCGGTTAATTCCGTCGGCCCGGCTTTCCCAAAACAGGCGTTTATAAGCCTTGGTCTTTCCGACTTGCACAACCTTTCCGATTTACTCGTGCTGGATTGGGGCAATCAAAAACTCTCCATGACTCCAGGTGTTGAAAATGCTGAAATAGTTCAACGCGGCGTGAGCACTGCGTTTGATGTGTCTTCTGTTTCTGCACAAGAGTATATCGACTTTGCCATTCAATTCAGTATTCGCGGCAGTCAGTCCATTCAATTTGTTCCAACAGGAAAAGAAACAACCGTCCATATGACCGGTAACTGGGGCTCTCCAAGTTTTCAAGGCGCATTTTTTCCAACCCATGAAATCGGCGACACAAGTTTTTCGGCTGACTGGAAACTGATTTATCTGAATCGAAATTATCCGCAACAATTTTCAGGTGTGCCCGCCGGATTCGCGGAATCAGAATTCGGGATGAGTTTGTATGTGCCAGTAACTGAGTATCAGAAAAATGAACGTTCGGCTAAATATGCCGTGCTCATCATTGCGCTCACGTTCATGGTGTTCTTCTTTGTTCAGGTATTGAACCGCGTCCGGATTCACGGAATTCAGTTCATGCTGGTCGGTCTGGCACTTTGTCTATTCTACGTGTTGTTGTTGTCATTCACCGAACACATTGGCTTCAATTATGCATATGCTTTGTCCGCGGCGATGACCATTTCATTGATTGGTTTCTATGTGAGTGCAATATTTAAAAACAGAAAACTCAGCATGGTTAATTTTCTGTTTTTGATTCTTGTGTATTCGTTTGTGTTTGTGATCATTCAAATGCAGGAATATGCTCTGTTGGTTGGTGGCCTGGGATTATTTCTTGTTCTCGCTTCAGCCATGTATTTATCCAGAAACATCACCTGGTCTGAAGAGCTTCAGAAACAATGATGAATTCTCAATCCGTCTTTTGCATCAAACAGAAAGGATGAGACCAAAGGATTGCGGCGTTGCGTCGGTATAATAAACGGCGCAACCCGCCTTTTCTTAGGACCGGGAGGATGAAACAAGGGGTTTTTAAAATGGAAGTCTACAGCTTCAATACTGCGAGAAACGCTTCCTGCGGCACCTCAACACTACCCACCTGACGCATGCGCTTCTTTCCTTCCTTCTGCTTTTCAAGAAGTTTTCGCTTACGGGAAATATCACCTCCATAACATTTTGCGGTTACATCTTTACGCAACGCGGAAATGGTTTCACGGGCGATAATCTTAGCGCCAATAGCTGCCTGAAGTGCTATCTCAAATTGCTGTCTCGGGATGAGTTCTTTGAGTTTGAGACAAATCTTTTTACCCAAGTCGAATGCGTGATCCCTGTGAATCAATGCTGACAAAGCGTCCACTTGCTCACCATTGAGCAGAATATCCATTTTCACCAAATCACTTTCCTGATAACCGATCGGATGATAGTCGAAAGAAGCATAGCCCTTGGAAATAGTCTTCAGTCTGTCGTAAAAGTCAAATACGATTTCTGCAAGCGGCATTTCAAACGTTAGTTCAACCCTGTCGGCCGTCAGGTATGTTTGATTCACGATAAGCCCGCGCTTCTCAATGCATAGCGTCATTACCGCTCCTACAAATTCAGACTTGGTGATTATCTGTGCTTTGATATACGGTTCTTCGACGTGATCCAGTTTGTTCTGATCCGGCAATCCCGATGGATTATGAATCTCTATTTTTTCACCCTTGGTGAGGTAAGCGTAGTACGATACGTTGGGAACCGTGGTAATTACGGTCATGTTAAACTCACGCTCAAGTCGCTCCTGGATAATTTCCATGTGGAGCATTCCAAGGAAACCGCAACGGAAACCAAACCCCAACGCCTGCGAGCTTTCGGGTTCAAAAACCAGTGAGGCATCGTTGAGTTGCAGCTTCTCCATAGATGCGCGGAGATCTTCGTAATCATCCGTGTCGACAGGATACAGACCGGCAAATACCATCGGCTTCACCTCTTCAAATCCCATCACGGCCTCTTCACACGGCCGGTCAAAATGCGTTATGGTATCACCGACTTTTACTTCTGTCGCCCGCTTAATACCGGAGATGATATAGCCTATATCACCCGCCCGCACTTCATTTCGGGGCATGAGTGTCATTCCCATCACTCCCACTTCGTCTGCTTCATAAACCGTATTCAGGTTCATGAATTTGACCTTGTCGCCTTTGCGGAGCACGCCGTTACGCATTCTGTAGTAGGCAATAATCCCCCTAAATGAGTTGAATACAGAGTCGAAAATCATGGCCTGCAATGGCGCGTTAGGATCGCCGCCCGGAGCGGGTATCCTGTCACAAATAGCGGCCAGTATTTCATCCACGCCCAGTCCGGTTTTACCGCTGGCATGTATAATTTCTTCTCTATCACAACCTATCAGATCAACGATCTGGTCTTTGACAATCTCCGGCTCGGCATTGGGCAAATCGAGCTTGTTCAATACCGGTATAATGTGCAGATCGTGCTGTAACGCCAGATAAAGATTCGAAATGGTTTGGGCCTGAATCCCCTGGCTTGCGTCAACTATAAGCAGCGCACCTTCGCAGGCCGCAATAGATCTGGAAACCTCGTATGAAAAATCGACGTGGCCCGGTGTGTCAATCAGGTTTAGCACAAAGTCTTGTCCTTTGTACTTGTAGTTCATCTGAATTGCGTGGGCCTTGATTGTAATGCCTTTTTCGCGCTCCAGATCCATATCGTCAAGAGTCTGGGCAACCAGCTTGCGCTCATCTACGGTTTTGGTAACCTGAAGCAATCTGTCGGCAAGCGTGCTCTTGCCGTGGTCGATGTGCGCGATGATGCAAAAATTTCTTGTATTCTTCTGACTCATGTTGGCTTCTAAAACGGAGCGCGAAAGTACGTCCGGAAAGCACTAATTCCTTTCCACAACGAGTACTTTTCCTTCCGGGTCGTCAGGTTCAGAATTTAACAAACATCAATTCATTGCGTAGAATTAGGGTAAAGCCACGTGTTTTGGTAATCCTTGCAATAATTTTGCAAAAACCCCCAGGGATTCATCATGAAATCGATCATTTTTCTAACTGTGTTAGTTGCGTCTGCTCTCGCCGGATTGGCTCAGGGTCACATTACGCATTTTTGCGGACAAGCCCACGCTCACAACCGGCTCTGCAACCACCATGAGGGTGCCCGGGAAGAAATGGCAAGGGCACAAGAGGAGCTTGAAATGTTTACTGAGGATTATGTTGCTTCACGCAGTGGTGGAGATGTTGTATACATCATTCCTGTTGTATTTCACATTGTTCACCAGAATGGCGCTGAAAACATCAGCAACGAGCAGATTTTGGATTGTGTGAACATTCTTACCCGCGATTTCAGAAAGTTAAACGCCGATACCTCTCTCATTGTTGAAGAGTTTGTTGACATCGCGGCTGATTGCGACATTGAATTCCGTCTGGCGACAATTGACCCGGATGGCAACTGCCACACCGGAATCAACCGCATCCTCAGTCCGCTAACCTACGACGGGAGCGACTCGGATTTGAAAGATCTGGAATACTGGCCAAGAAACAGCTACCTCAATGTCTGGGTATGTGCTGCGATAGGTGATGGTGTCGCTGGATTTACATACACGCCGGGAGATGTTGCCGCCAACTGGGCCGCCGGTGAAGATGGTATCGTGATGAGATCCGACTATGTGGGTTCCATAGGAACAAGCAGCGTTAGCAAGTCGAGAACGATGACGCATGAGGTTGGTCACTGGCTGAACCTTTACCACCCGTGGGGACCAACCAACAATCCCGGCGAAGCTTCAAATTGCAACACAGATGACCTTGTCAACGACACGCCGAACACGATAGGTTATACGAGTTGTGATCTGGATGGCGCATCATGTGGAAGCGCACTGGACAACGTTCAGAATTACATGGACTATTCATATTGTTCGCGCATGTTTACCTGGGGTCAAAGACAGCGCATGCGCGCAGCGTTGCTCAGCTCCACCGCTCAGCGCAACCAGCTTTGGACACAAGCCAATCTCGAGGAAACCGGCGTAATCGATCCTCCGCTTTGCGCAGCTTCTTTCACTGCAGACCGACGCACCTGCTGTGCAGGTGAAACCATTCAGTTCAGCGACTTTTCATTTCATGCTGTTACAAGCTGGGATTGGAATTTTGGTGACGGAACAACTCTTTCCGGCAGTGATCCGGCTGTACATAAAAATCCTTTGCACCAATATGATCAGCCCGGTATATACAACGTCTCCCTGACTGTAAGCAATGGCACCACAAGCCAGAGCGCCACGGTAAATGCCGCGGTATTCGTTCTAGCCCCGGGCGCCCTTTCTGCTCCCGTTGAAGAGGGTTTTGAAAACGCGTTTCCAGGATCAATCTGGATCACCAACAACATCGATGGTGATGAAACGTGGGAGATAACCCCTTCTGCTTCATTTACCGGAGATAAGAGCCTCAAGCTTCGCAATTACAGCATAGACGCAGGCGGTGTTGATGAGCTGTTAACGGGTACGTTCGATATGAGTGGTGCCGATACCGTTTGGTTGAGCTATAAATGGTCCTACGCCAACAGGGTTGATGAAACCGACGATCGTCTTCGGGTGAGCGTAACAGGAGATTGTGGCAACAACTGGAGCCTTCGCAAACTTTACAAGGGACTAACCAACCTGCCAACTGCTAATCCTGTCAATTCACAATTCACTCCTACCAGCGATTCTCAGTGGGACGGCGAAACGCTTGTATTAACGAACGACGATTGGATGAACGACCGGTTCCGTATCAAATTTGATTTCACCAGCTACGGAGGCAACAACCTTTACATTGATGACATCAACATTTTCGCTTCTTTTACCACTGGTGTTCGGGAAGTAAAGCCGGTATTCCTTTACAACGTCTATCCAAATCCATCAAGCGGAACCATGAGGCTTGAGCTTGTTCAGCTCAACACAGAGCATTTGGTAATTGAGTTGTATAGCTCAACCGGTCAATTGGTCTCTAGGATCTACGACGGCCTGATGGGTTCCGGAAGTCACACAATCACACTGCCCGAGCAGTCAGCCGGCTTGTACAATTTGGTGTTGCGCAAGGGCAATCACACAGCGGTTCAGAAATTGATCTTCGAATAGGGGATTTAAAATATAAGGCCATCGGCCATGAAAAACCCCCTTTCGGGGGTTTCTTTTTGATCATTATACCGTTGCCAGTTTGAACGACGATACAATAATGTCGTGATACATATTTCCAAATTGGTCAAGGCACCACTGTCGCAACCTGTCCAGCTCTTCTCCCTTGATCCACTTGATCGCCTTCATTAATTCCTTCTTGAATAGAAAACGATCAAAACTGACTTTTGTCAGTACTTCCTTACACAATTCTAACATTGTTTCAAAATAGAGTTGATTTTAAAACCGAAAACTAAGTTATTCTAATTTTCCAAATACAGACCGCCGGAAGCTGATAATTTTTATCAACCGTGCAGACTTCAAACATTCATACAACATTTACCAATTTTCATTGATGAAAAACACGCTTCTGTCGAAGAATATTGCATTTTTTGCAAAAATTGACTTTAGTCAGATTGCCCGAAACCGAAATCTAAAAAATCCAATGCGGGAGTATCTTTGCCGCCGTTTCGTGCCTTTTGGCGGCGGATAGGGAAAGGATTGTGTCGGAAAAACCGGGGACGTTCCTTCTGAAGTATAAAATGCAATTGTACCGATGAAAAAACTCTACAACACCGTGGATAGAAGGTTATTGAAGGAATTGGTTGAAACCGCTCCAATTCCCCGTGTTACCGTTTCTTTCTACAAATATCATTTGATCAATAACCCCTCATTTTTCAGGGATTACCTATTTATTCATTGGGAATCATTCGGGGTTTTGGGGAGAACATACATTGCTTCTGAGGGAATCAATGCTCAGATATCAGTTCCTCAGGAAAACTTCGAGGCGTTCAGAAATCATCTGTACAGCATTCTTTTTCTGGATGGCGTAAGACTCAATGTGGCTGTGGAAAACAGCGATAAGTCTTTCTATAAACTGAAGGTCAAGCTGCGCCACAAGATCGTTGCCGATGGTATAGATGACCCCAGCTTCAATCCATCCGACACGGGCAAGCATCTCTCCGCCGAAGAATTCAATGAGATTACTTCCGATCCCAGCACGGTGCTGATCGATATGCGCAACCACTACGAGAGCGAAGTCGGGCACTTTAAGAACGCCATTTTACCCGATGCAGACACTTTCCGGGAAGAGATTGCTCTGGTTGAAGACATGTTGAAAGGTAAAAGCGACAAGAACATCGTGATGTATTGTACCGGAGGAATTCGCTGTGAAAAGGCCTCAGCATTCCTCAAGCACAAGGGTTTTCCGAATGTCCATCAACTTGAGGGCGGTATCATCAAGTATGCACGCGACGTGAGAGATCGGGGTCTTGAAAACAAATTTCTTGGAGTAAATTTTGTATTTGACGAGCGCCTGGCGGAGCGCATCTCAGACGATGTTGTGTCGGTCTGCCACCAATGCGGCGAGCCGTTTGACCACCATACCAATTGTGCCAACGAAGGTTGTCATATACTTTTCATACAGTGCGATGCTTGCAAATCAAAGTTTGAAAATTGTTGCTCTGATGAATGCAGAGAAATCATTCACCTGCCCGAAGAACAGCAGAGAGAGTTGAGAAAGGGGAAGGTTCCGGGCAGAAATGTTTTTCGCAAAGGGCGTGGCGAAAAATTGGTCTTCAAATCCAATCGTGAAAAAATCATTTGATAACTCTAACCCGCTTGCATCAGGAGCATCCCGAAAGTGAATAACATTGCCTTATGCGGAAAGTCCTCATGGTTTTATTACTGGCAGTAATTACCGTACTTACGGTCTCTGCTCAAACGGTTGAGGTGAGAGTGGGGAAGTCTGTTTTTACAGACGAAAAGACCATTGATTTTTCGATTCGTTGCGCATCAGAGCAGGATCTGGAAATCACCGTATTCACAAATGACTTTTTAGCCCTTCAACAAAAATCAACACTGCTTCCGGGTGAAACTCCCTTCGGGATACCCTCAGATTCCTTGCCCTCAGGTAAATACTTTATCCTGGTAACCGGAAACGGTTTGCACGTTGAAAAAGAGTTTCACGTGCGTCACTAACCACCGATCTCGTCGATCGTTGGGGCGCCATGCTTCTTAAGAAGCCTCACGTGTGACATAAACGCCTCCCGGAACGTTTTCTTCTCAAGGTACGGCACACCGAATTCATCCGCTGTTTGTTTAACTATGTCCGAAATAGCCGGATAGTGTACGTGACAAATTCTTGTAAACAAATGGTGTTCTACCTGATAATTCAACCCACCTACATACCATGATAGCAATTTGTTGCCGCGAGAAAAATTCATTGTCGTACTTAGTTGATGAACTGCCCAGGAATTTTCCATGTTTCCGTTGGCATCAGGAAGTGGAAACTCTGTCTCTTCCACTGTGTGCGCCATTTGGAATACCACAGACAAGATAAGGCCCGCAATCACGTGCATCAGCAGAAAACCAGTCAACACTTTCCAGAAGGATATTCCGGCTATTACGGGCAGTCCGAGAAACATGAAGAAATAGGCAAGCTTCATTATAGAGGTGCCAATCAGCCACCAAATATTTGAACCGGTGCTTTTGCGATTAAGGCCGGCCTTTTTGTATTGAAAATACTGCACCAGATCTTTCAGTAATCCCCAATAAAGCGTAAGTACAGAGTACAGAAAAAACGCGTAATACCATTGATGTCTGTGAACCGGCTTGGATTCGGCGTGAGGAGAAAGTCGTATGATCAACTTTGTGTCAATATCCTCATCAAGGCCACCGATATTCGTATACGTGTGGTGCAATAAATTATGCTGAAACTTCCAGTTTTCCACCGTTCCACCAAGTAGGTTAAGACTCGTGCCTACCAGCTTGTTGATCCTTTCGTTAGACGAATAAGCCCCATGGTTTGCGTCGTGCATCACACTCATGCCAATTCCAGCCAGAGCAATTCCGATCAGCGCCCATACAAGCAACTGCAAGACAAATGGCATTGGCACAACAAGAAGGACAACAAAAGGAGTAAAGTACGCAATTAGCAATATCGCCGTCTTAAGAATCATCGCACCATTGGCGTTTTGTGAGATTCCCTTTGATTCGAAATATTGATCAACCCGTTGTCTTAACGTACTGAAGAACAACAGCTGCTCTCCGGCAGCAAACCGGATTCCGGGATTTGATTTTTGATAATTCAAAGAATAATATATAGACTACAAAGATAGTATCTGATAGCGTGCATTCGTCATAGGTGAATTTATTTTGAATTCCATGAATATTTCAACCCAATTTATGCATTCGGAATCGTAATGAAGCGCTGAAAGACAAAAAGGACGGGCGCTCCCACAAGATTTTTACTTGAACGCGTATCACCGATACGGTGAAAATAAAAATCGAGGCTCGTCCCGAGAGGAACGATTCGGGGAAGTGCTTGTCATTGAGGGCTTTCAGCGATGTAATAGATTCCGAATGCATAAATTGGGTTCAATACTAAATACATGTTACCAACCCTCTGCCTAACTTTGCGACGCATTTTTTTTCGCCTTATTGACTAAAGCTATACCATACCCATTCGACGCGCTCACGCACAAGTCCGGGAAAATCAATCCGGTATTATCTCTTTCATTTGTGGTGTTCATTGGCATTTCAGCGCTCTTGCTGGGCTGCAGAGAAAAGCCAGCCAATAAAGGAATTCGGTTGCTGCCCGGTACCTACGAGGTTCTGTTCAATGCTGGTGAGGTTGAAATACCTGCCCGGCTCAGGATTACAGAAGACCACAAATGGTGTTTTCACAATTGGGATGAAACCATTGTAATTGACTCGGTTGTGCTTTCAGACACGTCGTTCTTCATAAAAATGCCCTTATTTAACACAACTCTGGGAGGTAAAATACTCAGTGAAACAGAGTTCGAGGGCCGGTGGCGGGACTTATCAAGGGCCAGTCCATACAGTGTAGATTTCAAAGCCCGCCGAATATCCCCGGAGAATGTGGCTTGCGCTGTTGATATGGAAAAGAGTAATCAGAAAAGTATTTATGAAGTAGTATTCTCACCTGGTTCTCCTGAAAATTCATCCAAAGCAGTTGGTGTTTTTTATAAAAAGAACAACCAACTGGTCGGTACTTTCATGACCGAAAGCGGCGACTATCGTTTTCTGCAGGGAGCTCATACCGGCTCGAGCATTGCGCTTTCTTCATTTGATGGCGCTCACCTATTCTATTTCTGCGCCAATGTTTCCGGCGACAGCCTCACAGGGGGAAAATTTTACAGCGGGAATCACTGGCAGGAAGATTGGACGGGGTTTGCCAATACCCATGCACGACTTCGGGATCCCGACAGCCTTACCTACGTTACCAAAAAGGACGAGGCATTTAGATTCTACGCGCTCAATTCCCAGGGTGATTCAATTCTCTTCGATTCCGCTTTTTTCAAAAACCGTGTGACCATTGTGCAGGTATTCGGCTCTTGGTGTCCCAATTGCACCGATGAAAGTATATTCATGAAACAACTCTACGCCAACAATAAAGACCGGGGACTCATTATTCTTCCAATCGCCTTCGAAAGAAATCCAGACTTTGAAATTTCTAAAAACGCTGTTCTCAGCCAATTCAAAGAACTGGAACTCCAATATGAGCCATATTTTGGCGGGTACAGCAAGGCTAGTGCCGCTAAGGTGTTTTCACAACTCAATACTATCAGCTCTTTCCCGACAACGATCTTCATCGACTCTTCTGGATCTGTCAGGCGAATCCATACCGGCTTTTATGGGCCGGGTACCGGTGAGCACTTTCTGCACAACACAAAAGAAATTACTGACTTTGTAAATGAGCTGCTAAACGAGTTGAAAGCACCGGTCAAAACGAGCCTATAACTCAACAAAAACAGCTATTCCTGCCGTGATTGTGGTTCGAAAAGAATCATTAGCAACAATGTCCGGCACATCAGTAGATTTGTTTTGCGAATAAACGCCATAGCCGACAAATACGTCCAAAGAAATGTATTTCTGTAGAACGTGCAGACCAGGACCAACCCCAATGTTGAGGCCGTTTGAGGTGACTGTGTAATAATTCCTATCTGGTTGAGTGGGTGAATAGAAATATTCTTTTTGGGTTTCGTACTGGTATTCCACTCCGCCATGCAAAAACAAAGTGCCCAGATCATATTCTCTGATCTTGCAATACAGAGATAACCCCGTATTATAAAAACTCCTCTCGTTATTGACGAATGGAACAAAAGAAATGTGCGCCCCCACTTTGTTTTTCCAGTAACGATATGCCAGTCCTTTTCCATTGCTCATGGATAAAATCAGTCCGATCGCATGACCGGACGGCTCCTTGAACTCCTTTGTTGTTTTAGCTACCCTCTCGCTTCCACCTTGCGAGGAGGCGGTGATTGCGCTCATCAAAAAGACCATAAAAACAACTGTTGTAATTCTCATTGTATTGTGTTTTGGGTTATCCTCTCAGCAACAGAAGTATTACCTTCCATCAAAAGTGTTTTTAACATCAACGCGGATACGCTCATCACGGTTTGCAAGCTCGCTAGCTGTGTGAAATACAAGCCTTGCAATTGTTGTCATCTTGTCGAACAATATTTTTTCGGTGTCGTCGCCGGGTTTATGATAATCCGCATGTACCCCGCTAAAGTAAAAAATTACTGGTATCCCATTCTTGGCAAAGTTATAATGATCACTCCTGTAGTAGAAACGATTGGGGTCGTTAGGATCATTGTAAGTATAGTCGAGTTTCAGTTTTGTGTGTTCCGTGTTGCACGACTCTGAGATTTTGTGCAATTCGGTACTCAGTTTGTCCGAGCCTATCAGATAGACATAATTATCATCTTCATGCGCATCATCCTTTCGTCCTATCATATCGATATTCAAATTACATACTGTTTGCTCCAGAGGAAAAACAGGCTTATCACTATACCATTCACTACCGAGCAACCCCTTTTCTTCGCCACTCACGTTCAGGATTAAAATGCTGCGTCTTGTTCCGTGACCGTTCTTTTTAGCTTGCACAAATGCCTCCGCAAGCTCAAGTGTTGTTACGGTCCCGCTTCCGTCATCATCTGCTCCATTGTTGATTTGTCCGTTGACAATACCAATGTGATCGTAATGTGCAGAAATTACTATTACTTCGCTTTTTAAAACCGGGTCACTTCCCTCAATATAACACAAGACGTTCTCCGCTGTTAATCTTTCCAATTCCGGTTCCATGTGAAAAACCAGCTCTAACGAGCCTTTTGCCCTTTGTGTTTTTCCTTTCTGGTGAATTTTTTGCATCATCTCACCGACACTTTTACCCGAAGACCCCAATAACTTATTCGCCATTTCGGGCGATATATAAATCATTGGAATTCTGCGATAATCTGACTCGGGTTCCTCGTTTCTATCGAGTCTCATCGGCGCCTGTTCCAGCCAATAGCTTACACGTTTCATGTAAGATTCATATTGCATATTCACAAACAAAATTGCCTTCGCTCCGCGCTTTGAGGCGGCCTCCGCTTTCAATTCCCAATTATCACCCCATTCGCTGCCCTCCGAACTTCCGGTGAGTAATTTGTTGCCTTTCTTATCCAGGGGCTCACCCAACAGGCAAATCACAATTTTATCCTTAACATCTACTTTTTTGTAGTCGTTGTATTTTTTTGTGTCAATGCCGTATCCCAGAAATACGATTTCATTGGCGCTCAGTTTTGTTTGTTCACTACCGAAAAAATAGAAGTCCTTGATGAAATCATATCTTTCTGCTCCTGCGGTGGCGAATGACTTAAGATAACTTTCCTTTTTCAGCGGATACTGCTGAAACCAGGAGCCATTGTTCGCAGGAAGAACTCCCAGGCTCTGATAGTAGTCAGCTAGATATTGAGCAGCTTTCTTTTGACCGCGCTGCGCAGTTTCTCTTCCTTCATATTCATCCGATGCCAAAACTTGCAGGTGCTCTCTCAATTCTTCTGCTGTTATTGTTTCAGCATATGAATCAATGTGCTGCGCGATAAGCGTTTGCTCCACGTGAAAAATCAACAATCCAGCGAACAGTATTTGTTTAATGGAACTCATTTCAACTACATGCAATTTTATTGACTCTTTTCTCATGTCTTCCTCCCTCAAAAGTTGTATTCAAAAATCTATCAGTAATTTCAAAAGCGGTCTCTCGGGTGATAAAACGCGCCGGTAAACAAAGAATGTTTGCATCATTATGCTGACGCGCAAGTGAAGCAATTTCGGGCGTCCAACAAATAGCCGCTCTGATATACTTGTGTTTGTTTGCTGCCATGGCCACACCATTCGCCGATCCACAAATCAATATACCCAATGCGTTTTCTCCTTCTACCTCTTGTGCGACCGCATGCGCATAGTCGGGAT
Organism: Crocinitomicaceae bacterium; assembly: GCA_040381475.1. Classification (GTDB taxonomy): domain Bacteria; phylum Bacteroidota; class Bacteroidia; order Flavobacteriales_D; family Sanyastnellaceae; genus JAIBBG01. The sequence goes on from JBEIHH010000007.1 coordinate 27,824, forward strand.
AATCCACACTATCAACAGAATGCGTGCCCATATCAGATACCACATAACCCAAACATTCAAGCCTATCCTTTAGCTCTTGCTTTAATTCAAATCCTGCATGATCACATCCTATCGAGATTCTGTTCATTATTTCATTCTATTACAATATTCAAAGATAAGTCTTAGTTAGTTTTCTAATAACACACCATTTCTCCATATCGGACAATTGTGCCACGTGAAAATCAACGCATTATAAATGCATTCCATCTTGTACACATGAAATCAGTTTTTCTTTTCATATCTCGGAAAGAAATAATCACAACAAAATTTGCAATACCGGAAAATCCTGCTATGACCAACACTGTTATTCACAACAGTAACAACATTATCATTTTATATCATCCCCCAACGCACCGACCTATGAACAAATACAAACGCAAAAAAGACCAGTTCTTCTCAGCCTCCTCATATCTGAACACATGTTCATATCCAAACTAATTCGTTGATCACAAGCAACAAGTGTGGCTTAAAACTTGTTTATCGTATGATGAGAAACAATAAAATCAAATTATAGCACAATATTTTATACAGTGAATGAACAGCCCTATAAAAGAAGTACTATATCTTTAAAATATAAATATTATATGTTAAGTCAAAAGTATTTGGATTCGATTGCTTCGACCATTGAGTGACGCATGATGAATGAGTTAGTTTTGCATATCGAAATGAGAAGAGGATTTCTGATAACGGTTTTATCTCTGGCTTTAGGCTTCGCAGCTAAGGCACAGGGACAATTCATGCAATTCAGATACGAAAATGGAATGATCAGCAGTGAGGGCTGGATGAAGGATGGAAAACCAGACGGTTATTGGAAAACTTACTATCAAGACGGTGGACTGAAATCGGAAGGAAATAGAAAGAATTTTCAATTGGACTCCACGTGGAAATTCTACAGGGAGGATTCAACGTTGGAGAGATCCGTAACGTATTACGAAGATTTGAGAAATGGAGTTGAACAGTTGTTTAACGGTAAAGGCAAGTTGATAGAAGAATTTATCAATGTGAATGGTGTTAGAAATGGCGAAGGAAAATATTATTACGATACCGGAGAGTTAAAAAAGGTGGTCATGTTTGCCAATGGCAAAGAAGAGGGTAAATCAATTGAGTACGCCACAGATGGAAGAATAATTACATTGTTGACGTATCGCAATGGATTCATTTACACTGAGGAGAGAATTAACCGGTTCGACGAGGAGAACAAACGAACAGGTGTTTGGAGAGATCTATATCCTGGCGGTATAGTGAGTGAGGATGGTAATTGGACGAAAGGACTGCGAAATGGAGTTTTCAAGTTTTACGACAAGAAAGGCGAATTGGAAAAGCTTGAAAAATATCAGGATGGGGTGCTGGTAATAGATGAAGCAGTAACAGCAATTCTGGATATACGTCAGGAATATGATGAAAACGGAAAAGTCAAAAGTTCCGGACCATACAGACAAGGAAGGAAGCAAGGGAATTTTAGAGAATATGATTCAGGTGGAAACGAAATCGGCGGAAGTCTGTATGATGGCGATATCAAAATAGGTGAGGGTAAAATTGATAGCCTGGGGAGACGAACAGGTCCTTGGAAATTGTTTTATCACGATGGTACCCTGCGTGCGGAAGGCGCTTATATACAAGGTATGAAAGATGGGCCATGGACATACTATTTCAGCAATGGTAAGCAGGAACAAAAGGGAGTTTATAAAGATGATCTGCCAACCGGTCAATGGAAATGGTATTATAGTAATGGCAGCCTGCACAGGGATGAGATGTATCGAAAGGGAAAAGAAGATGGGCATGCCGTGGAGTATGATTCAATTGGTAACGTCATCAATGAGGGCGACTTTGCTTACGGCATGAAATCTGGAATGTGGAAACTTACCGTCAATGACCATACAGAAGAGGGAGAGTACCAGGACGGAGAGCGCAATGGAACATGGACCTGGTATCATGCCAATGGTAAGAAATCCTTTGAAGGCGAGTTTCAGGCGGGCATCCCCGTGGGTAAACATCGGTATTGGTATGAAAGCGGACAGCTTAATCAGGTCGGTTCCTATGAAGGCGGAGAGATGAATGGCAAGTGGAATTATTATGAGCCCAATGGAATACAAGTGCTTCAGCTGGAATACGAACAGGGACAGGTGGTAAGGATTAATGGGCAGAAGATAAAATTACCGAAAAACAAGAGCGAAGAGAACTAAACTATGCAATTACTCCTTTCGGAGATATTGAAACACCCGACGGACCTGCTTGCTGCAGCGCGTCCGGAGGATTTAACCCTGTTGGCTTGCAACCCTGTTTTGCTAGACCATTTTGGATTAAGTGAAGCGGATATTCACAACAAAACTATTTATGATCTCATCGGGAAAAAGGTTCCCCGTGAAAAAATCAAACAACTGTCATCAGATCTCCGCACTCAGTATTTGCTGATAGACAAATCAACAGATCCAATGAATCACCTGTTTTTTCATCTGGTGAATTGTGAGGGTGAAAACCGTTGTCTTATCCGGGTGAGCAGTCAACTGAGAGCGCAGCTCGAGGAAAAATTCAGACAGAGCTACGAGCAAAATTTAGCCGGAGTTTTTCGAACAGATAGAACAGGTAAAATATTATCATGCAACAATGCTATGGCTAGAATGTACGGCCTGAAAACAGCAGCGCACTTGATAGGAAAAAACCAACTGGATTTTTATGAGGATACAGAAACAAGAGAAGAACTTATCGAAAAACTAAACCGCGACGGAGTGCTTACCAACTATGAAATGGTTATCAGGCGGATTGATGGCACACGTGCTTGTTGTCTGGGTAATTCGTTCATCGAAAGCGCAGATGATGGTGAACAATATATCAGCGGCACACTTGTGGATATTACCGAAAAGAAAAATATGGAACAAAGGCTGATGGAGAGTGAGCAGCGTTTCAGGGCTATCGCACAGGTTACCGATGAAGGGGTGTTGTTCACTTCTGATGGAGTAATAGTTGATGCCAATGACCAGATGGCGCAGATGTTGGGCTTGGCTGATGTTGCGGACTTGATGGGAAAGAACCTGGGCGACTTTTTAACCAGCGCTGAAATACAACGAATAAAACTGAGCGCCGAAATCTCGCCGGTAAACAAAACAGAAGTGCGTCTGACTGATGAGCATGGCAAAGCGTTTTTTCTCGAAATTTCTGGTAGTTATCTAGAATATCGGGGCTCGCGGGTACTCGTTCTGGTGGTCAACAATGTTACCGCCAGAAAGAAAGTGGAGTTGGTTTTGCACCAGAGCGCGCTGCGCTTCCGCTATCTCTTGGAAAACTCCCCCGGAGGAGTGGTTATTCTGACCGATGGAAAGTTCTCCTATCTGAATAATGCTGCCTGCGAATTGTTTGGGGTGGAAGATGAAGACTCATTGTATGAACAGGATTTTCTAAACTACATACCCGAAGAACACAAGACTGAAATAGAAAAAGACCTTAACGATATCAGAGATGGTTATGAGATCGGATATAAGGAAATTAAGATTGAGAAAATCGATGGAACCACAGTTGATGTTGGAATAAAGTCAACGCTAACAGCCTATGAAAGTAAACCTTCGATTCAGATAACACTGAATAATGTTACCGCCCGCAACCAACTTGTGCAAGAACAGATTCGCATGCGCCTTATTGAGGAAATAAACTCTTCGCTGAAGGCTGAAATCAAGGAACACAAGGAGACACAACAGAAACTGGAGATTCAGCAACGCGAGACGGTTGAACAAAAAGCAAAGCTGGAGTCAATATTCAACTCGACCGAAAACCTGATGATGTGGACCATCAACAAGCATTATGACATAACGGGAATGAATAAAAACTTCGCGAAATGGATGTCAGACTTCTTTGATGAAGATGTTCAGATGAATAACAATATCATGGGAATTCTTCAGCGGCATTTAGATCGCGATTTTTATCAGGGACAGCTGGAAGCGTTTGCCAACGGCTTCAACGGAAGGCCACAGCAATTCGAGTTCGCATTGCGCAACAAGAAGGAACACACGATTTGGTTGCAGGCTTTTCTGAATCCTGTTTATATGGACGGAAAGCTGGAAGAGCTTTCGTGTTTGTTGTATGATAACACGGAGCGCAAAGAAATGGACCGCCGGGTGAGAGATTCGCTCAAAGAAAAGGAGGTGTTGCTTCAGGAGGTGCACCACCGTGTTAAGAACAATCTGCAGGTTATTTCCAGTATACTCAACCTGCAATCTTCATATGTGAATGATCCGAAAACACTCGAGGTTTTGCGCGAAAGCCAGCAGAGAATCAAGAGCATGTCGTTCATACACGAAACCATTTACCGCACCGCAGACTTCAGCAAGCTGGAATTTACGGAGTATTTGCGCACCATAGTCAACAACCTGATTCAAAGCTACCGCACGGGCAATGAGGCTGTTTCGCTCGTGGCCGATATGGACCTGGTTTATCTCAACCTCGATCAGTCGATTCCTTGCGGATTAATTGTGAATGAATTGGTAAGCAACGCGCTGAAATACGCATTCAAAGGAAGGGACAAGGGAAAACTCAAGTTGGGGCTGCATGAAAAGGACAACGTCATTGAAATCAGCGTTAAGGACAATGGGGTCGGGCTGCCAAAGGACTTCAGTTATGAAAAGACAAATTCGTTGGGGATACAACTCGTTTATGCGTTACTCGATCAAATTGACGCCAGCATGGAGATTAAAGTTAAAGGGGGAACAGAATTTTTAATCAAGTTTCCAAGAAAATAACCACCTTTGCGCATCTTAATGTTGTTCAAAACCCTATACAATGGCGATTAACATACTTGTAGTAGAAGACGAAAGCATTGTCAGAAAAGACATTGAAAGAAGTCTCGAAAAACTTGGATACAATGTCGTTGGTCAGGCTGATAACGGTGAAAAAGCGCTTGAATTAGCCAGAAGTTTGAAACCTGACCTGACTTTGATGGATATCCAGATTAAGGGCAATATGACCGGTATCGACACTGCGGAGGCCATCAAACAGGAAATAGACATTCCCGTTATTTACCTCACCGCTTTCGCAGACGAGCCCACACTCAACAAGGCCAAGCTCACTGAACCACACGGCTATATTCTAAAGCCTTTTAAGGAGATCGACCTGCATACAACAATTGAGATGGCTATTCACAAGCACGGTCGTGAAAAGGAAGTGAAGGTTGAGAACGAATTATTGAGGTCACTAACAAGCTTCAAAACAAATGCGAACTACTTGTTCATCAAGCACCAATCCAAGCTGGTTAAAGTGAATACAAACGACGTTTACTATGTTGAGGCATTGAAAGACTATATGCAAATTGTCACGGCAGATATCAAATTTACAATTCACGCAACAATGAAAGACATCGAAAGGAAGTTGCCTAAGAGCGTCTTCCAGAGATTGCACAGATCCTTTATTGTGAATATGGATAAGATTGCTGCCATTTCCGGAACCGATGTAATCATTGCGGATATCAACAAAGAAATTCCGGTAGGTGGTAATTATCGCGATGAGTTTAGCGCACGAATCAACATCCTTTGATGCCGGTCATTAGCGCAGTAAGATAACTTTCCCGAATTTGCGAAGAATCTCAACATCGCCACCATTGCGCAATTCCATGATCCACGAATAGGATCCGTCGGCCGCGATATTGTCTTTGTAAAAACCATTCCACCCCTCTTCCGTATCGTTGGTCTCGAACACAAGGATGCCCCATCGATCGAAAATTTTCAGAGAGTAATAACTCACATCGAAGCCATAGATAACCGGTTTGAAAACCTCGTTGTGTCCGTTAGCATCAGGCGTGAACGCATTGGGGATATGAACCAATACTTCGGGCAATACCTCTATAGTCCTGTAGGCGGTATCACGACAGCCAAATGTATTATTCACGTATTGCGCAATAATGTACTCGCCATGGTCGGCGTACTCATGAAATCCATCCTCGAATGTATCACCATTGCCGTCTCCAAAGTCGTAGTACCAATTGGTTACATCCTCGCTTGATTCATCTAGAATGTCAATTTCCGGATCGCTCATGCCGGCATTGTTTTCTGCCCAGAATCCGGCTTGTGGCGAAGGGTGGATGACCACACCGTTGTCTATTGTGGTGTCGCTAACACATCCGTGGTTGCTGATGACCTGTAGCGCAATATCAAACGCTCCGGGCTGATAGAGTGTTGTGGCCGGGTTTTGATCATTGCTCAGGAAACCACCATCTATTTGCCATGTCCAACCAACAACCAACGAAGGCTGACCCACAGAACTGAGGTCGATCAATTGAAAAGGAACCCCACTACACATGTGGTCTGGATCTACAGCAAAATCCGCCTGCGGTATTGGATAAATAGTGATACTGTCTTCCACAATTGTTTCGCAACCCATGTTACTGATCGCGGTGAATGTGATATCGTAAGTTCCGAGGGCGCCGTATAGGTTGTCCACGGTAGCACCGGACTCATTTGTATTTCCATCACCAAAGCCCCACACCTGACTCACCACACCTCCATAAGGAATGGAAACATCTGCATTGAAAAGCGATTCTATACCAAGACAGCCATTGTTGTAGTTTAGAGAAACCACAGGCGCTGGTCTTACTTGAACGATCGAGACAATACTATCCGTACACCCGAAGTTGCTGGTTACAGACAACGTTACGGGGATTTCACCGTAACCATTGAAAGCATATTCAAGGTCACCATCGGTAATGATCGTTTGGCCTTCTGTCGACCACGACCACAGCACCAGGCTGTCCGCAGCAATGAAACTCGACTCAGCGAACAATTGCATATTGTTTTGACAGGCAAAGTCCGGCGCGAATTGCGGTGCCGGAACAGCGTGAACGTCTGCGGAACTATCCAGTGATGCTTCGCATCCCATATCCGAAATAGCGGATAGTTCGAATGCGTAATTGCCATGAGTAGGAAAAAGAACCGGCGCCGGATTAAAGGCGTTGTCTGTTCCGCCAATACCAAAGTCCCACGTAACAGAAGCTATAGAGCCTTGTTCTATGGTTGAGAGGTTTTGAACAATCAGTCCTGTGTTCAGGCACGCAGTATCAAAAGCAATGTCCAGTTGAGGAACAGCGTGGACAGGAAGAATGGAAGAGTCTTGTGAAGAGCACCCATTGTTATCAGTGAAGTAATAGTGCAACACATATTGACCTATGCCAATGGTTGGATCAAATGACAATACTGTATCTTGATTGTATGTGTAAGTCCCCCCGATAGGCGTGCCGGTGGTTAAATCCACAATGCTGTCAGATTCGCAAACAACACCAAAATCAGGGAAGTCCACCACCGGAAGTGCGTTCAGCATAACCGTTGCAGTCGCGGAATTCAAACACATGAAGGCATCGGTATAAGTGTACTCTACATCATAAGAATTTCCGGGCGGAAGCATGGTGTTGAAAGAGACAGCAGGAACACCACCAACAGTGTATACCCCGGGCGGATCAGAAGGTAAACCGGTTGTCAGGCTCATCACGGGTTCTCCATAACAGATATCTGCGGGCATATCAATTGTTACAATCGGAAGGTCGCGGACTTCTAGTTCGATGGTATCTGTGCGCACGCAGTCTGAGTAATATCCCGTCAGCACAAACTCTGCGTCATCAAAGGGGTGTAACAAGAATTCATTGCTTGCAGCCCCGGGTGATATTTCACTCATCGATTCCCAGACAAATGAAGTTGCATTACTTATTTCTAGTAAGAGGGTATCACCAAAGCAAATATATTCCGGAACAGAGTAAGCCATTGTGAACTCATCAACAGAGACTGTGTCTGTGCAACTAATGAGCACCGCGCATCCATTGGGGTCTGTCATAATCACAGAGGGACAGTATTCACCGGGATTTAAATAGGTGTGCGATGTTACTGTGTTTCCAGATGGGTCACCGGAACCGTCGTTGAAGTCCCAGAAATATTCGAAATAAGTATCTGCAGGGTTGAAGGCACCCAGGTTAAGCTCGAATGGCGCGCAGTTTGCGGTATCAATCACTTGTTCAAATGGTCCGATCTGATTGCCATAATTCAAAATGTCGGGCACAACAAGGCTATCCACACAACCGAAATTATTTATTACAGTCAATGTTACATCGTAGACACCTATGGGATATGTGTGAAAAGCCACGAGGCCAAAGCCGGATTGATCATCACCAAAATCCCACCCTGATGAAACAACTGTCCCCGGCGTTGTGTTGTTGAACTGCACACCAAACAAACAGTTGTTGATGATTGGAGTGAATTCAAAGTTCACTTCGGGATTCACGATATGCACCGCATCATTGTTGCAATAGGATGTAACACAACCGGCTTGGTTATCAGCAAACAGGCAAACCTCATAAGTGCCGTTGGTTGAAAACGTATGTGATGGCTCTTCTAAAGCACTCGTGTTGTCGGTGCTGGTTGGATCTCCGAAATCCCAGAAATAGGTTGTTCCCGCAGGGCCGTTGCTGTAATTGATAAAATGAACAACATCACCAATACAACTTGGGTCTGATGCGGCCTCAAAATCAGCTGTAGCCGGAAGCACAACATCAATGTTTTGAGTAACCTCCGACACACAACCAAGACTATCTGTTGCGGTTAGTGTTGCTGACAAGGGCGCGGTGTAATTGTAAGGAGGATTGAATGTGTGAAAAGGATTTTCACTTGTGCTAACAGTACCATCACTGAATATCCATTGCCATGATGCCAAATTTTGCAGATCGGGTTCAAACCCAATATTCACCGTGTTGCACAAATCAATGGTAGCGGTGTTGAATGAAGCGAAATCCGGATTAGCCGCAACGAGTATGGCATCATCATATACCATAGTTACTGAGCAACCATTTTCATCCGTTACGGTCGCCGTTACGTCGTAGTATCCGCCCGCGTAGAATGTCACATTGGGCCATTCAATTTCATCAGGATTGTCGGATGTGTATTCTTCGGTGGCACCCGATGAAGTATATGAAATATTCCATTCTTCGAATGTTTCATTCCATTGCGCTGTGATGTGATCACCATTGCTCACGCTCACATCCCAGAACGGATATGCATACTCTGCACTGAATTCTGAAATAAGAGGAGGACAACCGGATTCGGGCGTAAAAGACATGACTGGTTCGGGGTCACTTACGGTTATTTCGACGGACTTGACATCGGGACAATCCGAACCATCGGCGTAAGCCGTTAGCATCACCGTATAGACTCCCGCAGTGTCATATTGGTGGGTAGGATTGGAAACATCACTTAGAATGTTGCCATCCCCAAAGTCCCAGACTATGGAGTCAGCACCAATAGAAATATCAGCAAAAATTGCTGTCATATCACCGCACACTACCTGAAACTCAAAAAGCGCGACAGGCGGTTGCACATAAATGTAATTGTCAAATGTTTGAAGAACGTTGCACGCTCCGTTGAATACCGTGAGAGTGAGGTCATACCATCCGGTATCCGCGTAATCATGTATGATGCAGTTTTCGGACAGAGGCATAACAACCCAACCACTTCCATCATAAAAATTCCAGGTGTATGTATTTCCGGGTTGATTATCGATGCAAAATTCTACCGGTTGGCCGGCACAAGTAGTATCCGCTGATGAGGAGAACGTGGCATCCACCTGCATAAGCACATTGATGTTCTGCGTATTGGTATAAGTAGCTGTACAGCCGGTTATTGTCTCGATAGTAAGAGTGATCGTGTATATGCCCGGTGCGTCATACATAAACATAGGCATAAGACCTTCTGCGTCTGTTGTTCCATCGCTGTTAAAGTCCCAGAAATAAAAAGCAACAGGATCAACGGAGGTTACCTGAACGTTGAATATGGGTACGTTTTGATCGGTGCAGACACTTGAACCGTTGTCAAATGCAACTTCGGGTTCCTGAACGATTATATAGTCAGAGATCGTCAGCTGATGGGTACACCCTGAATTGTTGGTTCCAACAAGGCGAACATCATATTCGCCGTAATCATTGAAGGTATAAGTAAGATCGGCCGACGTTCCAACAGATACGTTGTTTACGAACCACTCATAGGTAATGGTGCCGGCTCCTGTTGTCAGATTTGTGAAATTCACAGTGAATGGGTAGGCGCAGGACTGAAGCGTATCACCCGCGAAATCAACATCAATTCCTTCAACAACATCTATGGAATTTGGGTTCGAGAAGGTATCACCACAATTCCCCCCGTAGTTGATGGTAAGCGAGGGCGAATAGCTTCCGTTTTGTGCAAAGATGTATGTGGCAGCAGGATTGTTTGAGTCTACAGTTCCGTTTCCGTCAAAATCCCACTGAACACTTAGTGGTTGCGGTGTTGAGGTACTTGTGAAGGTGATTGGTTCGCCCTCACAAACAGTGTTGTCTGAAATAGAAAATTGAGCCGAAGCTGTTTCGAAGATTACAACCTCTGTGCATTGTTGATCTTCACAACCAATCTGATCGGTGATGGTCATGCATACATCAAAAGTACCGGGCGTGTTGAACGTATGTGTTGTAGGCTGAATGCCTGCAACCGTTGTCTGCTCGCCGTCCCCGAAATACCAGGTGGCACTCAGAGAGGATGTGCCCGTCGAACTGTTTGTGAAACTAATTTCGACTGGTGGTTCGCAAGTAAGTTGGCTGCTTGAGGTAAAAAGAGCGTTGGGAAAATTGTTGGTTACGGTGATTAATCCTGACATCGAAATGTCCGCAAAACAACCATACTCATCTTCAACTGAAAATACCGGAGAATAAACACCTACTTCTTCATAGCAGTAAGTTGGATGTTGCTCGGTTGATGAACCCCCATCTCCAAAGTCCCAGGACCACTCAACAATGTCACCCCCACCCTCAACGCTAACGTCGCTGAAGTCAACACAAAAGGGAAAACAACCAGTAACATCGTCGGCGGAGAAATTTGCCGTGGGCAAAGCGCGGACGTTGATATAGTCGTTTTGTGTTGCTGTTTGATTGCCATTGATAGTCAGGCTTACGTCATATGCACCGGGTTGAGAGAAAATGGCGATATAGGTTGATGAAGTTGCCGTGAGCACATTCCCGGAAGGTGTTGTAATTTGCCAGAAATAACTTGTAATACCCGTTGTCGGTGTTGTAACATTGATCACTACGCCGAGTGGTGCGCAACCATCGGTGGAGTTCGTTGAAAAACTCACCTGAGCCGAAACCTTCTGAGCCGAAAAGGCGGCAAGCGCAACGACGAACAAGGCTATAGTGCACGTTTTCACGGCTGATTGTATGGATAGGGTGTTTAACAATCGGGTGGATTGTGCAGTTTATACTGCACTGCCGAGATTAATGTTTCGCTTTGCAACAAGCACAGCGCCAACTCAGGAGGTTATATTTTTGGGCCTCAAAAGAATGATATGAAAAACAGGTATTTCAGGAAGTTTATTAATTATGTACTCAACGGTTTGTTGATTACACTTCCTGTTTTTGGCACAGCATATATTATTTATGAATTGTTCAAATGGCTCGATGGCCTCGTGCCACATATGTTTTATACGGACGAAGAAATACTATCAAGAGGCGATAATTTTTCCGGCATCGGCATACTTGTTCTATTGGCCTTGCTATTTGTAATGGGCTGGTTTGGAAGCCTGTTCATCAACGAAAGACTAAAGGAACTCTTCGAGCGACTACTGAACAAAATACCGGGTGTCAACAATCTTTATCACACCATCTCAGACATTCTGAGTGCCTTTGTTGGGAACAAAAAGAAATTCAACCAACCAGTACTCGTTAAAGTGAGCGATCAGCTTGACATGGAAATGATAGGTTTCGTAACAGATACTGACCTTTCAGTATTGGGAGATATTTCCGGCAAGGTCGCAGTCTATTTTCCCATGAGTTACAGCTTTGCAGGACACATGATGATTGTTCCAACGAAGAACATCAAACGCATTGAACGCAACGCAGTGGATATCATGAAATATACTGTCAGCGGCGGAATAGTCGAATTAGAACCAGAACATGAAAGAACCAAGAACGGCTAACCTCGTTGTATTGCACCTCGTGGTGCTGCTTTGGGGGTTTACAGGAATTCTTGGAAGGGAAATTTCACTCGACGCCTTCTGGCTCGTCTGGTGGCGTGTTGCTATTGCCACCCTGGCCATTGGCGCATATACTATTTATAAGAGAATAAAACCCGCCGTGACAAAAAAAACCTTGATGGCCTTGGCGGGAATTGGCCTCCTTACTGCAGCTCATTGGGTTTGCTTTTTTATGAGCATCAAAGTATCCAAAATCTCGGTCGCGCTGGCGGTAATAAGCACTACCGCGCTTTTCGTTTCTCTTGTAGCCCCTTTGATCAGAAGGGAAAAATTTCATGCCTATGAAGCTTTTCTGGGGGCACTGGTTGTGGCCGGTCTGGTAATCATATTCAAGTTTGAATCAGACTATACGATGGGAATAACTCTATCGCTTGCAGCTGCGTTGTTTGCCGCGCTGTTTTCAACACTTAATTCAAAGCTGGTTACCCACAACTCCCCGGTGGTTATTGCCTTCTGGGAGATGTTCTTCGCATTGCTGGGCTTAACGGTTTTTCTTGTTTTTCGCGGAGAATTCAGTACGGAAAAACTTTCAATAGAAGGTAGGGATTTTCTGTTGCTATTGTTTCTTGGCGTTGTTTGCACGGGGGTAGCGTTTATTGTTTCAATCCATGTGATGAAGGTGCTTTCTCCATTTACCTGTGCGCTTGCAATTAACCTTGAGCCTGTTTATACCATTATCATGGCCCTGTTTATATATAAGGAAGATGAATTCATGACACCTCAATTCTATTTGGGCGCACTGGTGATTCTATCCACCATATTTATTGAGTCATGGCTTAAGAGCAAATATGCACCGAGCCTGAAATGAGAAAGGCAGCCTCAATGGACCGCCTTTCTTTTTTTCAGTTCAGTTATTTCCGCCGGGTTGAGGCATTGCCGGGTTGAGGCGGTTCTGCCGACAACAGTTACTTATTGATGCGCAGAAAGCTGAAGCATCTGCATGCGAAGGTCATTCAGGTTGATGAGCTTGGCTAGATAGGCATTCACATTGCCGTGTTGCATGTTCTCGATAGCCTGTTGCTTCATCGCGAAATACTTGTTCTTTAGCTCGTTCATTGTATTAGGTTTTTGAATTATTGTTGCTACAGTTATAATATATATAACCCCACCTTTTCAATGAGTGTGCCAAAAATGAAGCAATGAACGAAAAGCCTGTCCAGACTAGGCTTTGGGTGAATACAGATTGTTTTTCAGGATGTAGTTTTCGACTGTTTCGGGCAACAGGTATTTAATGCTCTTACCACTTTTTATTCTGTTCCTGATATAAGTAGACGAGATTTCAATCAGAGGCGAATCAAGGCGCCTCAGTTTATATTTTTCCCAGGATATCAGACCTTCGTCATGAACATGGGATATTCTGGGATAAATGATGATACCCACAAGACCCAGTATCTTCAAATAGTCTTTCCATAAATGAAAAGAGGGAAGTATATCCGAGCCCAAAACCAGATCAAAGCTGCGGTCCGGATGCTTTGAAATAAGTGCCTCCAATGTGTGTATGGTAAATGAAGGCCTCGGCAACGAAAACTCAATATTGCAAACTTTTATTCTTGGATCGTTTTGAACCGCGATAGCCACCATCTCAAGACGGGTAGCTTCAGGGGCGAGTTCTGAAGTTTGTTTCAGTGGATTTTGAGGGCTAACGACAATCCAGACCTCTTCAACTTCATCAATGTCTGCTATGTAAGAAGAAACAATGAGATGACCGTTGTGAATGGGATTGAACGAACCAAATAGCAGTGCGGTGCGAATCATTGTTCTAAGAATTCTCGGACGATTTTTTCTGCCTGTACAAAAGCGTCATCCAGAATGTCATTGACGAGCACAGCGTCAAAACGCGGCTCATAGGTAAGCTCGTGCTGAGCCTTTTCCAGTCGGACAGCTATTTTTTCCGCGGTTTCAGTCCTTCGGTTACGTAAACGGAAACGAAGAATCTCAATGCTTGGCGGCTTAACGAAAACTGCCAGAGCCTGATCGCCGAGAATTTTTTTAAGATTCAGTCCGCCAATGACGTCCAGATCAAAAATGACATGTTTACCCTCACCCCAGATTCTTTCAACCTCAGACCTCAACGTTCCATAATATTGACCCTCATACACCTCCTCCCACTCTATGAATTGGCCCGATCTTGCCCGATCAATGAACTCCTGAGGACTTATGAAATAATAATCCCGTCCATCAGTTTCATGCGCTCTTTTCGCCCTTGTTGTAGCAGAAACAGAAAATGACAACTTCAAATTTTCAACACCAAGAAGATGCCTGACAATGGTTGTCTTGCCGGCGCCACTCGGGGCAGAGAATATGATGGCTTTGCCTGTTGACATCAGAATGTTTCGGCATGCAAAAATATGCCAATGAATGCGCCCTACAGCACGTTGTTGATTTGCTCTTTTATCTTCTCCAGTTCATCTTTCATTTGTACTACAATGCGCTGCATTTCTGCATCATTCGCTTTGCTACCAATGGTGTTGACTTCACGACCGATTTCCTGCGAAATAAATCCGAGTTTTTTACCCTGACTTTCACCTTTCAGTTCATCATTGAAATGAACACAATTGGTTTCAAGACGGTGGTATTCTTCGCTGATATCAAGTCTTTCGAGATAATAGATAACCTCTTGTTCGAAACGGTTAGGGTCAATCTTGTCGGGAGGTATAAGTTCTTCCAAATTGGTTTTGAGTCTTAAGCGCATTTTTTCGTTGCGCAATCGGATAGGATCATTGAGCTGACTTCTAAGTTCCATTATCTTCCCAATCCGTTCGTGGAACTCATCTTTTAATTTACTACCTTCTATTTTTCTGTATTGATCGAATCGTGAATAGGCCTCACGGATAACAGACATTAAACCCGCCCACTCCTCTTCATCAATGTCTGCAGATTCAGGTTTCATGATATCCGGAATACGGATGAGCGCATTCATCATATCGGCCCCATCAAGGCCCACCTGATCAGCAAACTCTTTCAAATCGCGGTAATACAATTCCATTAAGGGCTTGTTGATTGACATCCGTTTTTCGGGCTCAAGACTTTCATAATAAACCAGCAAATCTGCCTTGCCCCGCAGAATATTTTCGCTCAACCAGGATCTCAGCTCAAGCTCTTTTTCGCGGTAAGTGCCTGGTATGCGAATATTCAGATCGAGTTGTTTGCTGTTGAGCGAACGCAGTTCGACGGTGAATTTTTTATTACCTACGGTGCTTTCGGCTTTGCCGAAACCGGTCATGGATCTGAGCATGTTTTTGATGTTTGTCTTTATTCTTCCATCTTCCGGAACAATCCGGCGTATCGTTTCAGGAATGAAGGTTTTTTATAGAGGCATGTTGCTGTGCTTTTTCTTGGGCATGCTGTCAACCTTGTTGGAGAGCATACGGAACGCACGGATTAGTTTTTCTCTCGTCTGAGAAGGCAGAATGACTTCATCAACATAACCGCGCTGAGCCGCGCTGTACGGGTTTGCAAATAACCCTGCATACTCGGCCTCCTTTTCTTTCCACTTGAGTTCAGGATTCTGGGCTTCGGATATTTCCTTTTTGAAAATGATTTCTGCAGCCCCTTTGGCGCCCATTACGGCGATTTCAGCAGTAGGCCACGCGTAATTCATATCTGCACCAATGTGCTTTGAATTCATCACATCGTATGCGCCGCCATAGGCCTTGCGGGTAATAACCGTTACGCGCGGCACGGTGGCCTCACTGAATGCATAAAGCAATTTGGCACCATTGGAAATAATTCCATTCCATTCCTGATCGGTTCCGGGCAAAAAGCCGGGCACATCTTCGAAAACCAAAAGCGGAATATTGAATGCATCGCAGAAGCGGACGAAGCGCGCCCCCTTGGTCGAAGACTTGATATCGAGCACTCCGGCGAGATAAGCGGGTTGATTGGCAACAACACCAATGCTGCGTCCTCCCAGACGGGCAAAACCAACGATGATGTTTTCAGCGTAGTCTTTGTGTACCTCAAACCAGCTTCCCTCATCAATAACATGCGTAATCACATCGTGCATGTCGTATGGCTGATTCGGATTCTCAGGAATGATCTTGTCGAGCGCAGGCCTGCTTTCGGACGTGGCATCATATGGCAATGCCGGTGCTTCATCTTCGCAGTTCTGAGGCATGTATGACAGCAATGTGCGAATCATCTTCAGGCAGGCAATATCATTTTCAGCTTTGAAATGCGTCACTCCGCTTTTGGTAGAGTGAGTGGAGGCCCCGCCAAGCTCTTCACTGGTTACCTCTTCATGGGTAACTGTTTTAACCACGTTGGGTCCGGTGACGAACATGTAACTCGTGTTTTCTACCATAAATATGAAATCAGTCAGTGCAGGGGAATACACAGCGCCGCCGGCACAGGGGCCCATGATGGCGCTGATCTGCGGCACAACGCCACTTGCACGGGTGTTGCGATAGAAAATATCGGCATATGCACCTAGCGAAACAACGCCTTCCTGAATACGGGCCCCGCCACTGTCATTGAGCCCGATCACAGGCGCGCCATTTTGCATGGCTAAATCCATGATCCGACAGATTTTTTCAGCATGTGCTTCAGCCAGCGAGCCACCCATGACCGTGAAATCCTGAGAGAATACATAAACGAGCCTTCCCTCTATGGTTCCAAAGCCGGTTACAACACCATCCCCCAAAAACACTTCTTTATCCAGTCCGAAATTCGAAGATCTGTGCGTTACAAGCATACCCAGTTCTTCGAACGATCCTTCATCCAGAAGGAAGTGGATCCGTTCACGTGCAGTGAGTTTGCCCTTCTTGTGTTGTGCGTCGATTCTTTTTTGACCACCTCCGAGTGAGGCTTCCTTGATTTTTGAAACAAGTAATGATACCTTGTCTTCCATATTGTTCTGAAGTTGGGTGCCAAAAGTATCAAACTAGTGGCATCGGCACACCCTGCAAAACAAATCAGAAGAGCGAAGTTCCTTATGGCGCAGCAGTGGTTCGGCTTTCCACGAAAAACATTTCGACTTCACCCCTGTTCTTGATGGCGATTTTTCCACGTGAAATGAACGAGAACCGGTCATCCTTAAAGATTACGGAATGGGTTGCCGCCGATATATTGATCCTGCCCGGCTCACCGCTCGACTCTATTCTGGACGCGATGTTCACGGAATCACCCCAGATGTCGAATTGAAATTTACTGTGACCCACCACACCGGCAACAACATCTCCCGTATGCAGTCCGGCACGCATGCGCAAACCATATTCACCGAGTTGTAGTTTTTGTTCGTAGCGGTTCTCTATAAAACGCATCATTTCAATTGCCGCCAGCACGGCATCGGCCGCAGTGGCAGCATTGCCGCGGGGCATGCCGGCAACAGCCATATAAGCATCTCCAATGGTTTTGATTTTTTCCAGCCCGTGTTGAATAACAATCAGATCAAAAGCCCTGAAACAGGCATCAAGCTCCTCGATGAGTTCCCGTGCGGAGAGTTTTTCAGATAGGGCGGAAAAACCGCTGAAGTCTGTAAACAATATGGTGACTCCTTCATAATGACTCGCTTCTGAGCTACCCCTGGACTTGAGCTCCGCCGCAACGGATGAGGGCAGAATGTTGAGCAGTAGATTTTCCGAACGCTCACGTTCCATCTGAATAATCCCCTTGGTTTTGACTGAAAACCACAACCTGTTGGCCAGAACAACAGCAAGAACGAGCACAAATACAGCCAGCACAATGAATAAGTTCCGCTCATTCTTTTTTCGGTCGAGGTCGCTTTGATATGCAAAGGCCGTTTTGATTTTCTCTTCTTCCCTGCTCAGACTGTCCTTGAGTGCCATGAGCTGATAATCGTGCTGTATGGATAATCTCGTTACCTCATCGAAGTTTTTCAGCGTCCTTAAACTATCAGTCACCTGAACAAATTCTTCATGGTAAACGAGCGCATTCCTGAAGTCGCCTTCTGCACGATAGGTCTCATGAAGGCATTTACAGGCGCGTGAAAGGTTTTCAAGATCGCTGAGTTCGCGCGACATTTGAACGGACTGAAGACAGTGCGATTTTGCGAGCGCATATTCTTTTTGTTGAAGGTAGGCGAGGCCTTTCTGATGCAGCGCAAATACAACGAGCGTTTCACTGCCCAATTCTTTGGAAACCCGAATGCACTTGTCGTAGTAATAGTGTCCGGCAGCATAGTCGCCGGCCTCAACTTTAATTCCCGCAAGATCAGAGTAGGCATCGCTCAGATTGTAAGCATCTCCAGCTGCACTCAACGTGTCGATCGCCATCTGATAATACTCTGCAGCAGTTTCAGCGTCAGACAACGCCTGATGCACATTGCCGATATTGACCAGGGTACTTCCAGTTGGGCTGCCACATTTCTTTTTGATCTCAAGCGACTCAGTATATCGTTTCAGGGCAAGCGGGTAATCCCCCTGTGCCTCAGAAAGCAGGGCGAGATTATTCAGCGCGGCTGCCTGACCCGAAATATTGCCGGTTCGTATTGACAGCTCATACGCGGACGTATAATGCAACTGTGCTTCGGGATAATTGCTTTCTTTGTAATACATGCCGCCCAGATTGTTGTGCACGGATGACAATGTGCGCAAATCCTCGGTTGCTGTGGCGAACTCCAGTGCTTTGGCGTATGCGGCCTTGGCCTTGCCAAGATGGTGCCTGATAAGTTCAATGGAACCTATAACATTGTATGAGCGGGCCTTAAAAAGCGCATCGTTTTTTTGTTCCGCAAAACCCAGCGCCAACCGTGCATAAGCCAGGGCTGAGTCTGTCTGCTCATAAGCATAAACCCAGGCAAGATTATATACTGCATCAAACCGCAAGCTGTCGTCAATTGATGCGGCCAGCCACTGTGCCCGCAGGCTATCGGCAGATTGCGCGAAAGAGTTATTATGCGCGCACAAAACGAAGAGCAGAAAGAGAAGTCGGCGGTTCATGATCCGGCAAATTAACCCAATTTGCTGCAATGATCCTCTTATTTTGTTCCGCAATACAAACAAGGGCCGTTATGGTCCTTAGGCCAACCCCGATGCAGACAATCCGGGCACTGAGCCCAGCAGGCGAATGGTATAACCGCTCTGCGGCTTTTTAAACACTTCATCTGCCGTTCCGATCTCTTCGATTCTCCCTTTATTCATCACCATGATTCTGTCGCTCATGTAATAGACAACATTGAGGTCGTGGGAAATAAACAAATAGGTCAAACCAAATTCTTTTTTCAGGTCGTTCAGCAGGTTTAACACCTGCGCCTGAACCGACACATCCAGTGCAGAAACACTTTCATCACAGATGATGAACTTTGGCTCACAAGCCAGCGCACGGGCAATAACAATACGCTGACGCTGTCCGCCGCTGAATTCGTGAGGATAACGGTAAAGATGTTCTTCGCGGAGTCCCACTTTCTGCATCAACTCCGCTGCGCGCAGTTTTCGCTGATGATCGTTCTCAAGGATCCCGAACACCTGCATGGGCTCTGTAATGGCCCGCAGTATGGAAAGACGCGGATTTAATGAAGAATAAGGATCCTGAAAAATGATCTGAATTTCTTTGCGCAACAAGCGCATCTGTAAAGGGCTGATTTCCGAGATATCCAAAGGTTTATCTGTAGAATCAAGCATGAACTGGATTTTGCCGTTGCTTGATGGAATCAGCCCGAGCAGCATGCGGCTCAAGGTGGTTTTGCCACAACCGCTTTCACCAACAAGCCCGAGCGTTTCTCCTTTGAATACTTCAAATGAGACATTGTCAACCGCCCGCACCAAATGGGTTTCGCGATGCAACAAACCCTTGGTGACGGAGTACTCTTTGGAAAGATTCTTAACACTTACAATGGGCCTTTCGGAAGTGTTGAAAGATGATTGAGCACTCAAGTCTGGTCGCAATGTTGGATGAACCAAAGCATGATCCAGGACATCTGTAACAGTCAATAAACGAAACGCCTTTTTTTCCGGCAATGGCCTGCACGCCAGCAAACCGCGGGTGTATGCGTGTTGTGGCTGACCCAGTACTTTCTTCGCTTCGGCATATTCAACTGCTTCACCCCGGCACATTACCAACAGGTCATCAGCAATTTCTTCCACCACCCCGAGATCATGGGTAATAAAAATCATCCCCATGTTTCGGTCAGCGCACAAAGATTTTAATAGTACGAGAATATCCTTTTGAACCGTCACGTCCAGAGCTGTAGTGGGTTCGTCGGCGATTAATATTTTGGGCCCACATGATATGGCCATAGCAATCATAACCCGTTGTCGTTGTCCGCCACTGAGTTGATGAGGATACTGAGAAAAAACCAGTTCAGGCCTTGGCAATTTCACTTCTTGAAACAATGAAATCACTTTTGCGCGCATCTCGTCGCGTGACAATCCCAGATGGGTAGTTAACATTTCACCAACTTGCTCACCACAGGTCAAAACGGGATTGAGTGATGTCATTGGCTCCTGGAAGATCATGGCAACTCCCAGGCCCCTAAGCCTGGAAAGTTGCAGATTATCTGGCCTCAGTGTGACTTTGTTTTTGTCGGCACCACGGGCCAAGAAAGCAGCAGAAACTTCAAAGTGCCCTGAGGCAAAATGGGTTTTTTTCAGTGGGAGCAGTTGCATGATGCTCAATGAGGAAACGGATTTGCCTGAGCCGGACTCTCCAACGATGGCCAGCGTTTTACCGGCGCGTACGGAAAACGTGAGGTGTCTTACGGCTTCTGTAACATGTACACCAGATTGAAAAGATATCGAGAGGTCATTCACGGTCAGTATGGCGTCGTTGCTTGTCATTTCTGAGTCTCGTTGAAGTTTACTTTGAGGCAAGGTCTGTTACGGGTGCTGGGTGCGCCGGCGATGGTAATGCTCACAACGTGACCATTTTCCGATAAGGCGCGCCATTGGCAGTAGCCGTCGTAATATTTACATTCACCATATTTCTCGGTGTAATACGAAATGAACTCCTGCTTTATTGAATTGAATATACTGTCTGATATAGGGAAAACCTCGAGGTTGATGTTGTACAAACCCTCTTGATTGAAGTAATATGAAATCTCATACCAGGTGGCGTCTTCGCCTATGGGGTTCATGCGATACACCAGTTCATCAGGCATGCTGTATACTGAGCTTGCATTTTCTTTGGCACGCACTGATTCAGGGTCATCACCAATTTGCACGCCACGAAAATCCCCGCCCTCTCCAGCGCGCAGGATCTTTCCTGAAGGCGTATTATCCTCACCGGAATTGCATGAAAGCGTCAATAATGCTATCAGCAATATCGAAATATGTTTTTGAGAAGAACACACCACTAGACAAAAATCGACGTTGATGAGACACAACGACGCGCTGTGATCACAAAGAATCGGCTAACCATTGTTGATAATGCGACAAGAGGCAATAAGCACGGCGCGCATTTTTATTTGCAGCAAAATGCAATAATCGTGAGCTCTCGAGGTTCATAATTCATACCTGTTTAAAGCGAAGTATGAAAATCAAAACAACCTTAGCCTTTGTTACCCTCTCTGCACTCTGTTTTTTTTATTTTACTTACGCACCCTCACGTGATGATGCGCCAAAAGAAACACAACCACGGGCGTCAGACACGAACGCATTGCCTTCATTTGTCAATGTCGTGGAAACAGTTGCCGAATCTGCTTCAAAAGGGCGGCAAACGCTAACAACATTGCGGTATTTATCTTCCTCAAGGGGTGGTGATGTGAAGGGTCAGGGAGGTACAATTTTGAGGTTCTCTCCGAACAGTTTTGTTGATGCCGGAGGAAAAACCATAACAGGAAAGGTGCGTGTGGAAATTGAAGAGTATTATGATTTAACTTCAATACTCCAGGCGAAGCTTTCAACGTCCAGCGGCGAAAAGTTGATTGAAACGGCGGGAATGATCAATGTGAAAGCATATTGCGGAAAGAGTGAGGTTTTTCTGAACCAGGGTAGCCTTTATCAGGTGTATTTTCCAAGAAGGGGCAACCAACATGAGGACTTTGAACTTTTCTATGGACGCTGGAAGGAAGGCGGCCAGATAGATTGGATTGCAGCGGGCAACGAACAACAAGATCGTTTAGACACTTCAGACACGGAGCTCAAACAGCCCACCCCAACTACACAGCCTCAAGTCGACCGTTGTTTTGTTCAAATTTCCGAGAGTATCATGCGCAGAGGTAACCGCATCAGCAAAATGGACTACTTCAACTGGCAACTCACTACGGGTCAAACACTGAATCAGTGGTTTGTGGCCAACTTTAATCCTGACCTGAAGATGTTGTCCGACTATTGTTCAAATGCACTGCGCACGCAAATTACTTTTCATGTGAATCAAAAAGGGAAGTTTGTCGATTATTACATTTCTCAGTCATCTATTCCGGAATACGACCGCAAGATTGCAGCTTTTTTGGCATCTATGCCCGCTTTGGAATTGGGTGTTTTGATGCCGGTTTTTACGGAAGATCACGCGTGTGTGCTTACTTTTTCGGCAAGAGAAATGAAGGCGGCTGATGCTGTTGGATCCAATTTCAGAAGGCAATACGCGGATCAGGAGGTAATGACCAATGTGAATACGTCGGATCTTGATTATTATATTTTTACCAGCAGTGAATTGGGCTGGATCAATTGTGACCGGTTCTTACCGGAGGAGTTCGAGTTGGTTGATATGCGTGTTATTGCCAATGGAGGTAGTGATGGTTTGGTCAGCATGGTATTTGACGAAATGAACAGTGTGCTCAACGGTCGTTTCACGGACGGGGAGTTTTTGTTTACCGGAATTCCTGCCGGTCAAAAGGTCAGATTGATTGGTATTGATAATTCCGGAGGCTCGCCTTTGGTGGCTGTAAAAGAGATGGTCACCGATTCTAAAGTTCACAGCATGGATGATTATCGGCGGATGAATTTGAAAGAACTCAATCTTTGTTTTAAAGTTCCCGATCTTGCTGCGTCAACCCCAAGATAGTTAGTGTTGATTGAAAAAGTTTGGTTGCTATGATTTTGCTCACGCTTAAAGGCCCCCGGTCGGCTATCTTCGCGTCAAATTTTATGTATGAGCATGGCAACCGTATCAAGTGGAATCATTGAGTCTGCGCTGGCAGAATTGCGTATTGGTAATACAAATCCAGGCACCAGTTCCGGAAAACACAATTTTGGTTCTGGCGCGTTGATCGACTCTTATTCGCCTGTGGATGGCGCTTTGATAGGCTCGGTTAGCACAACAACAAAAGACGACTACGAAGCGGTTATGGCCGTCGCCGTAGAAGCCTTCAAATATTGGAGGAATATTCCAGCACCGAAGCGGGGTGAAGTAGTTCGACAGTTCGGCGATAAATTGAGAAAGTATAAAGATCCACTTGGTAAACTTGTTTCTTATGAAATGGGTAAGTCGTTGCAGGAAGGTTTGGGCGAGGTTCAAGAAATGATAGATATCTGTGATTTTGCGGTTGGTTTATCACGTCAGCTCTATGGTTTGACCATGCACAGTGAACGGCCTGGACACAGGATGTATGAACAGTGGCATCCGATTGGGGTTGTGGGCATTATTTCGGCATTTAATTTCCCTGTAGCGGTTTGGAGCTGGAATAGCGCGCTTGCATGGATTTGCGGCGATGTATGCGTTTGGAAAGCATCTGAAAAGACACCGTTGTGTTCGATTGCCTGTCAAAATATCTGGAATGAAGTCGCAGAAGAAAATAGTCTGCCGGACGGTATTTCAAACATCATCACTGGTGATTATCAGATTGGCGAATGGATGACCCGTGATACAAGAATTCCGTTGATTTCTGCTACAGGCAGCTCGCGCATGGGTCGCATCGTAGGTGCAACTGTTGCGGAAAGGTTTGGTAAAAGCCTTCTTGAATTAGGCGGTAACAACGCGATTATTGTAACTGAACACGCAGATCTGAAGATGACCATCATTGGCAGTGTGTTTGGCGCTTGCGGAACTGCAGGACAGAGATGCACAACAACGCGTCGCCTGATCATTCACGAGTCAATTTATCAGGAGGTTACTGAGAAACTGAAAGCAGCTTACGGACAACTGAAAATAGGCAATCCACTGGATCAGCACAATCATGTGGGTCCTTTGATTGATAAACATGCGGTTGAAACCTATCTGAATGCGATCGAACAAGCGAAGAACGAAGGCGCCAAGGTTTTAGTGGAAGGTGGAGTTCTTACGGTCTCTGGTTATGAAAGTGGTTGTTATGTCAAGCCATGCATTCTGGAAGTGAAAGATTCTTCGCTCAAAATTGTGCAGCATGAGACTTTTGCGCCGATTTTGTATGTGATGAAATATAAGAATCTTGATGAGGCTATTGCAATGCAAAATGGTGTTGCGCAGGGCTTGTCAAGCAGTATCATGACCTCAAATCTCAGAGAGGCTGAGCGTTTCCTATCAGCCGAGGGTAGTGATTGTGGTATTGCGAATGTGAATATTGGTACGAGTGGTGCTGAAATCGGAGGTGCTTTTGGAGGCGAGAAGGAGACCGGTGGTGGACGTGAGTCCGGCAGTGATGCCTGGAGAAACTATATGCGCCGCCAGACAAACACCATCAATTACTCGACTCAATTGCCTCTGGCACAGGGGATTAAGTTTGATTTATAAGTTCTTGAATTGTAGGACTTAGTGCTTGATGATCGAGCTTTTCGTAACATTATCAAGTTGTTTTGCGTTCAATCGCGCATGAAATTTTTTTACTCTTTGGTCTTTTTGGTGTCTATGCTAATGCTCGGCTGTAAGCAGGACACTTTTACGCATGAAAGCGCTAAGATTACAGTGAGAATGCATGATATGCCTATAGACTACGACAGCTTGTTTGTTGAGGTTGTTGGCTTGAAATTGCATATAAACGCTATAGGCTGGATTGATTTGAACGTCAATTCCGGAGTCTATGACCTTTTGGAATTGCAGAATGGTGTTGATGCGTTGCTTGTTCCAACGACAGAAATTCCGGCTGGGTTAATTACTCGTTTAAGGCTAGTTCTAGGAACGAATAATTCGGTATATGTTTCAGGAAATCAGTTTCCACTCGCAATAAATAGCCAGGACGAAAGCGGCCTGAAGGTGGATGTCAATGAGTATCTGGAGAGTGGTGATGACGTTGTATTGACCATTGATTTTGATGCCCTTCAGAGCTTGCACATCACGGGAAACGGAACATATAGGCTTAGACCGGTTTTAAAGGCCTCGCTTCAATAGTTTATCTTCCCAATTTTACAAGTAAGACAGCAATATCAGCGGGATTTACTCCGCTGATCCTGCTTGCTTGCCCTAATGTTTCAGGGCGTATTGCAGCCAGTTTTTGTCTCGCCTCAATGCTTAGGTTATTCATGCTCGAGAAATCATAACCTGCAGGAATTTTAATGTGCTCCAGACGCAACATTTTTTCAGCCATGTCGCGCTCTTTGTTGAGATAACCGCTGTATTTCGCTTCAATTTCAACTTGTTCAATAATTTGTTCTTTGGAAACCCCAAAAGAATCAGACATTTCAAGGATGATTGGAAATAACGGGGTAAAATCCGACAAACTAAGCTCGGGTCGACCTAGAATACTTCGGAGCTTAATTTTTTGCACTAATGGGGCGCTATTGCGATTTTTGAGGGTTTCATTCACCTCTTCCGGTGAGACGGATTGATTTTCGAGCCACTTGAAGATGGTGGATTTACCCTTGAGCTTCTGTTCCACGTGAAAAAGTCGTTCATCCGATGCCAGACCGATGGCATGCGATTTTGGCGTGAGGCGCTCATCGGCATTGTCTTGTCTGAGCAGGGTTCGGAATTCTGCCCGGCTCGTGAACATTCTGTATGGTTCATCAGTGCTTTTGGTGATGAGGTCATCGATAAGAACACCGATGTAGGCCTCGTCTCGGCCCAAAATGAACGGTTCCTTCTCTTGCACGTACTTGGCCGCATTGATCCCGGCAATTAGACCCTGACAAGCGGCCTCTTCATAACCGGTTGTTCCATTGATCTGTCCTGCCAGGAATAAACCTGGCAAATCCTTCGATTCCAGAGTATGGTTGAGCTGGTCTGGCGGAAAGTAATCGTATTCAATTGCGTAACCCGGACGAAACATCCTTGCATTCTGAAAGCCGGGAATCTCGCGCAATGCGCGATACTGGACGTCGTCAGGAAGGCTGGTTGAGAACCCGTTGACATAAATTTCAACTGTTTCCCAGCCTTCGGGTTCAGCGAAAATCTGATGCCGGTCTTTGTCTGCAAATCTTGTTATTTTATCTTCAATTGATGGGCAGTAACGCGGACCAACGCCCTGAATTCTGCCCGTAAACATCGGGCTTTGTTCAAAACCAGTGGCTAGAATGTCGTGAACGCGCTCGTTGGTGTATGTTATCCAGCAAGAGCGCTGTTTGGTGATATCGGGCGTGTCTGCATAGCTGAATTTGCCAGGATGTTCATCGCCTTTTTGTTCTTCCATTTGACTGTAATCCAGTGATCTGCCGTCGATTCTTGGTGGGGTGCCGGTTTTCATTCTTCCGCTGCGCAGGCCAAGAGAATTAAGTTGTTCAGTGAGCCCTACCGCGCCCTTCTCCCCTATCCTGCCACCCCCAAACTGTTTCTCACCAATGTGTATAACGCCATTCAGGAAAGTGCCGCTGGTGATAACAACTGCACGACAGGAGAACTGTATTCCCATGCCGGTTATTACTCCTGAAACCTTGTTGCCATTGAATTTTATCTCGCTTACCATGTCTTGCCAGAAGTCTACCAGAGGTGTTTGTTCCAGCATATTGCGCCACTCAGTTGCAAACTGCATCCTGTCGTTTTGAGTTCTGGGACTCCACATAGCAGGGCCTTTAGATCGGTTAAGCATTCGAAACTGAATAGCGGATCGATCTGATACTATTCCTGAATACCCTCCCAAAGCATCTATTTCACGGACTATTTGACCCTTTGCGATACCCCCCATTGCCGGGTTGCAGCTCATCTGGCCAATCTTGTTCATGTCCATGGTTATCAATAGAGTACGGCTTCCGAGGTTGGCAGCTGCAGCAGCGGCTTCGTTTCCGGCATGACCGGCTCCTACCACAATTACATCATATATGGGATAGATCATTTTTTACGAAAATTTTGTGTTCCACGTGAAACGGTCGCAGCGAGTATTTTCATCCAGATTTTTAGGTGTTTTTCTTCAGCTTTTCTCATGGATGCGATGTCTGTTTTTTTCTTGTCTTTATATCCTGCAAGATGCATAACTCCATGAATAATAACGCGATAGAGTTCGTTTTCAAATTCCACTCGATTTTTGAAAGCATTGTGTTCAACACGTTCAAGACTGATGAATATGTCGCCACTAAGTGATTTTTCACTTGAATAATCGAAGGTGATAACGTCAGTGTAATAGTCATGATGTAGAAATTGTCGATTCAAGGAGAGAAGGTATTCATCAGAACAGAAAACGATTGATATTTGACCGCAGATGCGTTTTTCAGCTACGATTGAGGCCTTAATGCAGCCTTTTAGCCTGATCTTGTGCTTTAGTTGAAAGGAAACACCCTCCTGATGGAATGAAATCGCCATTAGCCTGCAAAAATAGGTTTTTAACAGACGAACAGTTGTTAACAATGTTCATAATTGCTTTTGAGGATCAGACAATGCTGTTCTATGGCCAATTTGCCAGTAATATCAGGCACTGAGTCTTCTAGAACCTGAAGCTGTGTGTTGTGGCCTGCTCATGACGATACTTTCGATTGACAACGCCAACTGTTGCCAACCCGGCAAAAAAAAGACCGCCAATAGCGGTCTGATATCTGATGAGACAAATGTGTTATGCCGGTTGTTGTTCTAACACCGCAAAATCTAGCACCACTATGCGGCCTTGATCTTGAAATTCGCAGTTATCTGCTAATTTGCGCATAAGGAACACACCACGGCCATGAGGCTTTTCAATGTTTTCAGGAGCTGTTGGATCTGGAAGATTGTTGTAATCAAATCCCGGGCCCTCGTCTTCAATCACAAACCGGATGTTTTTCTCGTCCAGAACGTCGAACGTAATCGTCACCTGTTTTGTTGAATCGAGTTTATTGCCGTGTACAATAGCGTTATTGACCGCTTCTGTCATTGCAATCAGCAATTCACCGTAATAGTCCTCCTTCACGTTGTATTCTGCACAAACGTCGTCAATTAACTTTTCTGCGACATGTATATTTTCCAGTACGGAAGGAAACTTAAGTGTTCTTTTGGATGAAGCCATTGACAACGGGTTTTATTGGGCGCCTAATTTATTGAAATACGAATTTACTTTTTCCTTGTAATAAGGTTTCAATGATGGCGGAACAGTTTTCAACAGTTCGGTCTCCTGTTCTTTTCTCCTCATGTATTCTTCGTATTTCAACGGATTCGAGGTGGGGTAATCCCGCGCTTCATTGCTTTTTCTCTCGTTGTCCTTGTCCCTTGTGCGCTCCGCTTCTTCGGCTTTTAGCAATCTAATCTCAATATCACGCTGTCGCCTCAACGTTTCCTCGTCTATCTGGTTGTTCACAATGTCCCTCTGAAGTTCTTCCATTTCTTTGGCGATCTGTTTCAATTCATTGCCATTACCACTTCCGTCCTGATTGAGTTCTGCGGCCTTTTCTTCAACGGCCTTTCTTATAGCCGCCTGTTTTGCCGCGGTTTCAGCCAATTGCTGACTAAGTTGCTGGCTTTGTCCGGGAGTTTTACCTTGATTTTTGCCTTGTTTTTTCAATTCTTCCAGTTGTTTGGAAAGACCTTCCTGCATTTTTTTCAATTGGCCCGCGCTGGGCTTAGGCTTGCTGCCATTTCCTCCGGGTTTGTTGCAACTACCGCTTCCCGGCTTGCTGTTGGCGGCCTGCATCTGCATTTGTTTCAGGGCTTCGTCAAGCATCAGTGCGAGATTATTGAAGCTGGTCATGACGTATTGCTGTGAAGAAGTGATTTGCGGTGTACGGCGCTCCGGAACACCCTCGAGAGCCTTGGTCATGTTTTCATTCACCAGGTTTATTTCATGGTTCACTGACGCGCTTATCTGAGGCACTCGCTTGCTGAGAGCGAAGAGTGAATCTTCCACCATTTTAGCGTCGTCTTTTAGTTTGCGCTGTGTATGCCCCAACTTGTTATAGTTTGGATCCTTGCTGTCGATACTGTTAAAATCGCTCATCAGAGACTCCTGATCGAAGCTGAGGGTAATGATGTTTTCAAGCAAAGCACGCAGCGCATCCATGTCTTCTTCCTGTTGTTCCTGTTCGCCAGACTGCATAGCCATGTCCATCTGATTCGCCATTTGTTTCATTTTCTGGGCGGCGCTTTTTTGTGATTTTGACGCGTTGCTTTTTTTGTTTTTATTCAGTTCGTCACTGCTCTTTTCCTGCTCCTGATCGATTTCCTCTTGCTGTGGCTCAGTGTCAGGCATGGCGTTAGGGTTCTCCAGTTCTTCATTGAGTTTTTCGAGTTCTTTCATTTCTTCTTGCAGCTTGTCGAATTCCTTGTTCAACTCATCTTGTTTTTCCTTGAGTTCCTTACTATCGCTGTTTTTCTGCTCGCTTTCTTCTCCAAGTTTTTCCTGCTCTTCCGCAAGCTTCTCAAGCTTGTCGATAGTCTTCTCCATTTTTTGTTCCCATTCCATCTGCTTGAATTGTTCAAGCGCGCGGTCGAGCTCCTTTTCAAGGTCTTCGTTAGAAAGGTCCATTTTTTCCAGTTCCTTTTGAATCTCCTCTTTGTTCAACTCTTCCATGAGTCTCTGCATCTCCTCCATGAGTTTTTCCAGCTCCGGAGTCATTACTTCATTCATGAGCTGCTCCAGCTGCTTTTGTTTTTCGAGCAGCGACTCATTGGGTTTGTTGAACTCGTTTTGTTTCTGATTTTTTTCTTCGTTGTTTTTCTGAATTTCCTCAACCTGTTTTTGCAGCTCTTCCTGACGTTTCAGCAGTTCCTCCAGCTTCTTTTTATCCTGCCAGTTCATTTCTTTTTTGTCGAGAAGTTGACGCTGTAATTCCTCCAGTTGTTTTTCCAGTTGCTTGGCTTCATCAATACTTTCTTCAAGTTTTTCTTTGATATTTTCGTTTTGTTTATCGATGTTTTCGTCAATTTCTTCCTCGGTTGGAACCGCATATTCGCGCAATCCGGTGGTAGCAGATTTGCTGCCATTGAAGCCATCGTTGTCCCAGATTTCAAAGTAGTATTCAATTTTATCACCGGGTTTCACACCTATTTCGCTGAGATCCCAGCTATGAAAAAATTCATCACTTGTGTTTTCGTTTGAAACAGGAATCTCGGTTGTTTTGAGAACGTTTTCCTGTGTTCCGTCCTCCCGAAAAGTGAATCTGTAATTGAATGTTAGTCTTCGAAAACCATAATCGTCTTTCACTTCACCGGTGAAATAAAGCCAGCTGAACGAAGTGCTGTCCCGTTCTTCTCTGGCCGCAATCATGGGGTGAAGGTCGGGAATTACCTGAATTCTGTATTGGATACTATCACCACTGCGGATATATTGATTGGCTGTCTGGATGGTGTATTCTAATGAGTTAACAGCGGTCATGTTAAATGAGCTTTTGTCGCTGCTGCCGGGTAGTACATAGGTGCTATCGGCCACTGTCAGGTTGAGATAATCGGTATTTCGTGTAAAAAAATTCCAGTTGATTTGGGTTCCTTGCGGAACAAGAATGTCACCAGTATTCGAAATCTTTTCATCTACACGTTTCACATATGTGGGGTAGTTGAGTTCGATTTTGAAATCAACCAATCTTGGAGCAGGAATGACCCGGAGTTCGTATTGATCAGAGAAGTAGCCACCAGCCGAAAAAGCAAAGCTCACATCCTCATTTACTTTTTTGAAAGTATAACTGAAGTTCACCGGGCTCTCTCTGTTTAGCAGGAATCGTTCATTGTCATTTACCAGATAAACCTTGTCTGGAATTTCTCTTCCTGAAATTTCGATATTTACTTTGAAGTCTGTGTTTTCTGCAGTTGTCAGATTTTCGTTTTTCACAGCAATGGTAAAGGGAGCTTCTTCAGCAATGATCTGACCGTGACGAATGAGTCTTTCGGTTGGTTTGGTCAGAATGCTTGGGGCAGCAAAAAGAAGAACGACGATAATTGCAAGAGGAGGCAAAACCCACTTGAGGTATCTCCTGTTTTCCCTCAGATCGATGGCGCTTGAAAACGGTACCGGTCGCAGATCGCGCATTTTCTGTGAAATGCTGGCCTCAATCAATGAGTTGTCTTCAGCACCCTGGTTGAGGTTTTTGAGCTGAAGTGTGTTGAGGAGTTTATCCTGAACATTTGGAAAGTGATTGCCGATAATCTCAGCTGCTTTTTCATGGCTGATGGTACTACCCAACCGCAGCATTTTGGTCATTGGAATAACAAAAAAACGAACCAGAACAAATGAAGCTGCGGCGATGAATGCCCAGAACAGAAAGGTCCGCATTGCAATGTTGAAACGTCCGAAATACTCAAGTAATGTAACAAGCAGGTAGGTTCCAAGAATAAGCGCAAGTGCGTAAATCGCACCGCGGATCATTTTGTTTTTATAATACTTTCTGATGAATTGATCCAGCCTAAGTAATAGCTGTCCATATTCGCTTTGATTTTCTGCCATTTTCTTCAACAATTGCCTTCTGATTGTACCCGCTGTTCGCGATGGGGTTCATTTTCAACGGCCGAAACCATCCACTGACCCAAAATGCAACTACGCCAACGCAAGCCGAACCTCAAAATTATGCAACATGCTGCATAATCGCGGGTATTGTTAGTGAGTTTAAGAAATTTAACGAACACAAGCAGATGAATAGCGCGACTATTTAAACTCAGCATAATTCCAGATGCCCACCATTTGCTCGCGGATAAAGCTTCTGGCAATATCATAAACATTGTCTTGAGTCACGTACCACACCGTTTTTAGCATATCAGTATCAGCACGCAGTTTAGTAAGCTTTACCACTTCTATGCCATGAATCTTTCGCTCATTGCGTTCGAGCCAATCAATGTGATCCAGACACTCTTGCTTATCCCGGTAAAAAGAACCGTTGCGCTCAATGATTGCTTTTCTCACTTGCGGATCCAGCGAATATTATCGTTCCCGATTTTCGTGAAATAAACACCCGACGGATAATCGGCAACATTCAGAGTTATAAGCTGGCCATTGCGCTGGACGAATTTAAGCTCCATTGTTTTACCAAGAATATCATGAATGGAGATATTGGACGATTCGGAATTGTTTGTGAGTTTGAATGAGATAATATTCTCGGTCGGATTTGGGTATGCCTTCAGGCCATTGATGTTGTATTCATCAACACCTACTTCAAGAACGTACACTTCGCTTTCTGAAGTGCAGCCATAATCCGTAGTGACCTCAACCATGTAGTTACCGGGATCGACGACTGAGAGATATGAGTTTGTTTCACCATCGAGAGGCAGGCCATTGTAGAACCAAACGTATGACTCATAAATGTCTGCTACTGACATTTCACCCGCCGTGGCATCGTATGCAATGGTAAGCGGGGCACAATAAATCAGAGTGTCGCTGACCGCTGAACAACCGAATGTATTTGTAACCAAGGCGTAATAGACGCCTCCTTCTGTGAAATCAAGAGTACTTTCAAAGCTATCGTCCAAAGGATTTCCATTGAGATACCATGTAACCGTAGCGATATCATCAGCACTCACGATAAATGTGTTGCCGCTTTGAGTAAGCGCAGGGTCGGGTATTGGGAAAACAGTGATCGTTGTTGAGTCTGTAATTTCGGTTGTGGTTTCAAGAGCGATTGTGACAAACCCCGTTGTACCATTTCCAACATTGAAGAAATTTGAGCCAACTGCCAGGTCCACTGCGGCGGCGCCCAAATCATCGTCCTGTGTGATGTCGTCTTCATCGAAGAACTGGATGGAGTAGGGAGGATTGGAGAGTGGCAAAGAAGGAAGTTCCCACGCAGTAGAAGTGACGTTGTCTGTTGTTGATGAAGTATAAACGGCGGATGAACTTCCGTCATAGAGCACAAAATATACGTCCGCCTCACTGATCAGATCGTCGAAGTCACCGCTCCAGTTCTCGCTGAAGCTGACCGCGTTCACCTCAGTCAGTTTCAGGTCTGAAACAGTTGTGGTCAAAACGGCTGTGTATTCACCGGCCTCTGCGTAGTTTACGGTTGCGGGACTGGCGCCATCAGCAGTTAAACCATTTCCAAAATCCCAGTTGTAAGTTGTAATTGAAGGGGCGGGGATTTCGATCAGGGCCTGATAAGTCACATCAACTTCACCACAACCTGCGATGTTGTCGTATGAAAAGGAATTAGCACTTCCTTCTCCCGGTACCACAACCAAAGTCAAGGTGAATGACTGTGACTGACTTGCCTCAAAACCAAAAACCTCAACCAGGGCGTTGACGGTAATGACGATGCTGTAGGTTCCGGGCAGGAGAGGCACACCGCAGATGGTAGCGCATCCGAGACCATCTCCTTCCGATGGGTAGAATACGCCGTCATCATCGTTGATTGTAAATTCAAGACCGAACGGAAGACCTGAAACCGAAGCAACTGTTACTGATAATAATGTTGCCTCGATACCGGTGCCGGGATCAGTAATTAAAGGGGGCATGAAAAACGTCAGTTGTTCTTCATAATACACTCCGGCAGTAGCGTCATCTGGAAAGAGAGGACAAAGAGCGGGTAGCCCAT
Organism: Crocinitomicaceae bacterium; assembly: GCA_040381475.1. GTDB lineage: Bacteria > Bacteroidota > Bacteroidia > Flavobacteriales_D > Sanyastnellaceae > JAIBBG01. The sequence goes on from JBEIHH010000007.1 coordinate 61,459, forward strand.
CTGAGCTTATGCATGTTTCGTCTGGAGTGCATTCCGGGCATTGACTGTTTGCAAGCAAACAAATTCCGGAAAGGAACACAGCGAGTTGAGATCGGAGGCAACGGTAAAAAGAATTCATGCGAAATATTTTTACGAATATATAGGAATAATTTGTCAGTGGGGTAGGAGGAAAGAGCGTATTAACTTCGCCCCATGAATCAAATCCGCAAACATTTTGAAGAAGCAAACAGATTGCTGGTTGAATTGCTGGCGAATGAGGGTTTTGTGAAATCGGTTGAATCGGCGGGTTCTTTGATGCTGGAATCACTCCGCTCAGGAGGTAAAATAATTTCATGTGGTAATGGTGGAAGCATGTGCGACGCCATGCATTTTGCTGAAGAGCTCAGTGGTAGGTACCGTGAAAACCGCCCTGCGATTGCAGCGGTGAGCATCAGCGACCCGTCGCACATCACGTGCGTAGGTAATGATTACGGATTTCAATTTGTTTTTTCCAGGTATGTTGAAGCCATTGGAAAATCAGGAGATGTGCTTCTTGCCATTTCGACAAGCGGCAATTCTGTGAATGTGATTGAAGCGAGTAAGTCGGCACAGGCTCGCGGAATGAAAGTGGTTGCGTTAACAGGAAAGAATGGAGGAGAATTGAAAAATCACTGCGACGCGGAGGTTCGAGTGCCCTGGATGGAATACGCGGATCGTGTGCAGGAAGTTCACATCAAGGTGATTCATTCATTGATTGACTACATCGAACGCGGCTACTGATCGCGAATAAAAATATTTAACCAGTTACAACCCGATCACGAAGGGTTGCAACACATATACCTTTAACCCGAATGCTCATCAAGACATTTGGCAGTGCCGTTTTTGGCGTAAGCGCTGCTACAATTACCATAGAAGTAAATGCGGATCGTGGTGCCCAGATGGCAATAGTTGGTTTGCCTGACAGCGCTGTCAAGGAAGCTCAGCAACGTATTAAGGCCGCCGTTTCGAATTGCGGATATGTATTGCCTATTCGCAATATCACTATCAACATGGCTCCAGCCGATCTGCGCAAAGAAGGCGCTGCGTATGACCTGCCCCTTGCTATTGGATTGCTTGCTGCGTGTGAAGTCATTCCCGGAGAGCTTTTGGATAAGTACATCATCATGGGCGAACTATCACTGGATGGCGGAGTGAAGGCGATCAAGGGAGTTTTGCCGATCGCAATACAAGCCAGAAAGGAAGGTTTTACCGGCATGATAGTTCCTTCGCAGAACGCAAGAGAAGCAGCCATCGTAGGTGAGCTAGATGTCTTTGGCGTGGATAACATCAAACAAGTGGTAGATTTTTTTGCCGGTAACAATCAGTTGGAAAAAACGATTGTGAACACACGAGAAGAGTTCAGCCAAAGACTGGAAAACTTTTCAGTTGATTTTTCCGATGTAAAAGGACAGGAGAATATTAAGAGAGCATTTGAAATTGCTGCGGCAGGAGGTCACAATGTTGTATTGATTGGCCCGCCCGGTGCGGGAAAAACTATGCTGGCAAAAAGACTGCCTACCATTCTTCCTCCAATGACATTGCCCGAGGCGCTAGAGACCACCAAGATTCACAGCGTTGCAGGCAAGTTGCGTAAAGAAGACTCACTCATTAGCGTGCGACCTTTTCGCGCTCCGCACCATACAATCAGCGATGTAGCTTTGGTGGGCGGAGGAAGCTTTCCACAACCCGGTGAAATATCATTGGCACATCATGGAGTCTTGTTTCTTGATGAGTTGCCGGAGTTCAAGCGCACGGTTCTGGAGGTCATGCGCCAACCGCTTGAAGATCGCTATATAACCATTTCGCGCAGTAAGTTTTCGATTGATTATCCTGCTAGCTTTATGCTCATAGCCAGCATGAATCCCTGTCCTTGTGGGTTTTTTAATCATCCTGAAAAAGAATGTTCGTGTGGTCCGGGCGTCGTACAGAAATATCTCAACAAGGTGAGTGGACCGTTGTTGGATCGAATAGACATACACATTGAAGTAACACCGGTTTCGTATGACAAACTCAGTGAGAAAAGAAACGGTGAAGCAAGTGCACCAATACGCGAAAGGGTGGTTCATGCTCGTGAAGTTCAGGCCACAAGATTTATTGGCCGAAAGTCTGTGCATTGCAATGCGCAAATGGATAGCAAGACGTTGAAGCAAGTTTGTGTTTTGGATGAAACAGGGCATCAACTATTGCGATCTGCGATGGACCGGCTCAAGCTGTCAGCCCGTGCATATGACAGAATATTAAAAGTTTCACGTACGATTGCGGATCTTGCCGGAAGCACCGATATCAGAGCTGAGCATTTGGCGGAGGCTATTCATTACAGAAGTTTGGATAGGGAGAATTGGGCGGGGTGATCTTTGAATAATTGGGGAAGTGTTTTATTTTATTGTAAATTGTGCTGATTATACGCAGATTTTCTCTGAAGCATATGCCAACATTAAAACGCCACTTCATGAAAATTTTACTGCTCATAGGATGGATTTTGTTTTTTAAATTGTCTACAGGACAATACCATGAAATGTTAGATGAAACCCACTATTGGCGAGGAGTGTACTATGGATTTGTCACGCAAGATTATTATGAGCATTTCGCCGGGGACTCGATAATTAACTCTCTAAACTACAAGAAATTATTTAGCTCCAACACCCTTGAGGGAGATCAGTATCAAATAGCATTGATGAGAGAGGACACAGCAACACAAAGGGTTTATATCTGGCAAGGCGTTGATAAATTGGTTTACGATTTTTCACTTGAAGCCGGTGATACTGTTACGGTTGCGGGAATGGGAGGAGACCAATTGATAACAATTGAGTCCATCGGTATGGCGCTGGTTGGTGGTACTTTGAGAAAACAGCTAAACTTTACTGAAGCTATGGGCCCGGCAACATGGATTGAAGGTCTGGGTTCTTTATACAATCCTGCGAATTCAGTGATTGGAGATATATTAGACTTTCTTCCTGGTGTGAATTGTTTTTATGAAGAGAATTCGCTTAGTTGGTCTAATCCATTGTCGAGCATGTCGTGTGAACTTGAATTGGCCATTGGTCGCAATGATATTTTATCGTTTGAAATATGGCCCAATCCGGTTTACGATGTGATCAATTTGCGATATCTCTTCGAGGGTGCAGATATCATTGAGATATTTGATATGATGGGAAGGAGGGTTCTTGTGCAAAGCAATAACAAATCCCGATTAGCTGAAGTCAGCATTGAACAACTTGGACCGGGAGTATATGCCCTGAGATCTGGCTTTGATGGCCGCTATTACTCTTTACAATTCGTTAAACGCTGATTTATGCTGAATCGATTTTTATGTTTGATCCTGTTATTATACTGTAGCTGTAAATCGGCGAACAAGATTAAAGCCGGGGGTGTTGTTCCGGTCATAGTGCAAGTAACTACTACGTCTTCATATTGCGGTGGAGCAAGGCCTCCCGAAGAACTGGAAACCGAGCTGGCAACACCAAAACCTTATCCGGCGATTGAAATATTTGTTCGTCAGGGCGAGACAAATGATCTGAACAATCCTATCCTTTTGTCCGGAGTTTCCGATGAGTTTGGTAAAATCAGGTTTGACTTGCCGCCGGGTAAATACAGCCTGGTTACCAGAGATAAATCAGATAAATCAAAGTTTGAAGAGTTGCTTAAAACCTATTCGCTCGAATCTGAACAATGGAGTTCGATAGACAGAACATGTTTAACCGAATGGTTGAACACTCCGGATTTGGTCATGAATGTTGAGCCGGGAGGTATTCAGGAAAGTAGCATCAACATTCATATTCCGTGTTTCTGGGGGGCAGTACCATGTGCGAATTACAAAGGTCCCTTTCCTCCATGACCACTATCAAAGGATAAAAAAAAAGCCCTGCATCGCAGGGCTTTAACCATAACCAAAACACTTATGCTTTCTTCTTTCCAACCAGCTCAACTTTCAGCGTAATGTCATCTGAAAGGAGGAGATCTTTACCCGGCATGGCAAACGCTACGCCATACTTCTGACGGTCGAAGGATATTTTACCAGAAATTTTTACGTTGTCACCATCCAATGCGATGCTGGTGATTTCAACATTCTCAGGATTTGTCTTACCGCGAAGCGTGAGGTTACCGCTTGCTGTCTGACCATTCACGCTGGTGATGGCAAAAGAAGCAGTAGGATTATTTGCAGTATCGAAAAAGTCAGGTGAGTTCAGATGACCAACCAGATCAGCGGCAGTATGTCCTTGTTCTTCTGTGTAATTGGCATCTGTTGGTTTAATGCTATTCATATCGATGGTGAAGTTACCGCCGGTAACCTTTCCGTCTTTGAGCATCACAGCACCCTCTGTCAGGTTCACGTTGCCTTCATGCGAATAAATTTTAAGACCCGTCATATTGCCCATCCAAACGACTTTGCTTGATAACGGATCAATGCTAAGAGTAACATCACCCATAAGCGGTGTTTCAGGAGTTTTTGGGGCGGTTGTTTCGGTTTTTTGTTCGCCACATGAAGCCAGAATTACTGTTCCGGCTAAAAAAGCAATCAGAAGGTTTTTTTTCATTTTCTTGTAATTTATTTTAGATTGCACAAAGTTGTATGACGGAGAGCGGCAAACAGGTTGATGCAGGTTAAGGGAGATTGCAATATTGATCCTGATCAAATTTTGCGATGCGAAACGTTGTGCAAAGGTTTATTAATCTGACGAAATCATGCCATTAATTCTGCCCGTTCAGGGCATTGAGCCTAAGTTCGGTGATAATTGTTTTATAGCCGAAAACGCCACTGTTGTGGGTGATGTCGTAATGGGTAATCAATGCAGCGTTTGGTTCAATGCCGTTGTTAGAGGGGATGTACACTCTATACGAATCGGTGATCTGGTGAATATCCAAGATGGCGCAGTTCTTCATTGCACCTATCAAAAAGCACCATTGAATATTGGTAACCGCGTTTCAGTAGGACATCGCGCGCTCTTACACGGATGCACGATTCATGACAATGTGCTGATTGGAATGGGAAGCATAGTCATGGATGGTTGTGTCATTGAAAGTAATAGCATCATAGCCGCCGGAGCAGTTGTGCTGGAGGGAACGCATGTTGCATCAGGAAGTGTATATGCCGGCATACCGGCGAAGAAGGTCAAGGAGGTGAGTAAAGAACTTTTTGATGGGGAGATACGAAGAATCGCAGACAACTACTCTATGTATTCTTCGTGGTTTAAATAGTTTCATAGCTCATTGAATATAGCAACCTAGAACATGCTACTCGCAACATTCATTGCATCAACAGCAGCGCTTGCGGCCTATATATTATTTCTACTAACGTTGAAGGGTGTTCTGCAAGAGATCAACGCCGACAACAGAAAGTTGGAGATTGGTCAAATTTGGTTGTTGTTGATACCCGCATATAATATCTATTGGTATCCCATCGTGATTCACCGAATTGGCCTGTCTTTGAGGGAGGAGTATGTCGACCGAGGATGGTTCCTGAGCAAAAACCCTGCTGTCATAACTTCCGGCTACGTAGCTTATGTAGCCATGTTGTTGTTCATGTTTCTCGGCACTTTTTTCTTATTCATTGGTATTGCAGCAGGAGTTTTACATTGGCTGCAGATGTATAATATAAAAACACGCCTGGAGGGCTTCAGAGATATACTTTGATTTTTTACTAGGTGTTTTGTCTCACTTAGAATCCAATCTGATTATGATCAAGAATTGAACAAATTATAATCGGGAAGTGATGATGTTTTCTAAAGCCCTGATCCAGTCTTCGCCATCATTCAGGCTTGGAACGAGTTGTACTTTTTCTCCGCCATGTTCTTCAAACAACTCCTGGTATTCTGATCCAATTTCGATGGTAGTTTCAAGACAATCAGCAACAAAAGCGGGAGAAAATACAAGTAGCTTCTTCGCTCCTTTTTGCGCAAGTTCTTTGATTACGTCGTCGCTGAATGGCTCAATCCAGCCTTTACCAAGTCTGGATTGAAAACACACGGTATAGTCGCTTTCACTTATGTTAAGACGCTTTGCAACTTCGCGTGCCGTGGCATAGCAAGTGGCTTTGTAGCAGAGTTTGTTATCGTCATTTATTTCGTGTTCACATGAATGGTTGGTGCACTTGCGGTCATCATAAACTTTATCGACTTGTCGCTCGGGCAAACCATGAAAACTGAACAGTGTGTGATCATATTCTTTTGAATTGAATGCTCGTCCCCTTGCGGCTACAGCGTCCAGATATCCGGGATGATCCCAGAATTGTGTTACGAAATGAATCTCCGGGAACACCCAGAGGTCGCGCATGATGCGCATGCATTTGTCAATAACCGAACCTGTGCTTGCAGAAGCGTATTGCGGAAAGAGTGGAAGAATGATAATTTTATCCGGATTGAATTTTTTGATTGCGGCGAGAGCTGATTCAATGGAGGGGTTTTTATATCTCATCGCCAGGAACACCTTCGTTTCATCGTTTCTCGAAGAAAGTTTGTCCTGCAAAAGTGTTTTTACTCTTTCACCGTAGTATATGAGCGGAGATCCTTCCGGAGTCCATAGTTCCTGGTATATAGCAGCGCTTTTACGATGACGGAAGGGCACGATGATTCCGTTCACCAGAATTTTTCTGCCCAGCCAGTTGATGTCAATGACCCTCGGGTCGTTGAGAAACTCGGTAAGATAAGAGTAGACATCGGATGGTGATGGACTGTCGGGTGACCCAAGATTGACCAACAACACTGCATTTTTTTTATTATTCATACCGCTGTAAAAATACCCTGAAATAGAAACAGCTTTTCGTCAGTAAAGTTTTGCGGCCTCTGTGCGGATGAAGCGGCGGACTGCATATGCAGTTGCAATCCACGACATGATTAGCCCTACTGCTATGACGCCTAGAATCACAAAGATCAGGCTATTTTTATCCTGGAGAATTTCAATTACGTCAGCGAGATCTTCGCGGAAGTAAAACAATACCCCGAAAATGATTGCCAAAGCGAAAATGGAAGAGACGAATCCATACCACAAGCCCCTTCTTAAAAATGGATTCTGAATGAACCAGTGTGTGGCACCAACAAGCTGCATGCTTTTGATCAGAAAGCGCTGTGAGAATACAGCCAGTTGGATGGTGTTGATAATAAGAACAACTGCAATGATGAGTAACAGAGCTCCTATGATCATAATGCCAAGTGACCATTTGCTCAGATTCGCGTTCATCTGTTGTAACAGGTTTTTCTGATAGATCACTTCGCGAACGACATCATTTTGTTGAAGATCGCTGATGACTTCTTTTAATGCCTCATCCTGATCGAAGTCAGGACTCAGTTGAATGTCGATAGAAGCGGGCAGTGGATTGTGACCTAGAAAATCTACGAACTCTTCACCCAATTCTTCCTGCATGAGTTTCGCAGCATCTTCTTTCGAGGTATATGTTGCTGATGCGGCGTATTCGCTTCCCTCAATTTGCTTTTTTAGTTGATGAATTTCGGAATCGGAAGCCTCGTCTTCGAGCATGACTTGAATAACAACCTGACCCCTGTAATGGTTGGTAACCGAAATGCCGATTAGGGAAACAATAAGCAAAACGCCGACAAGCACGAGCACGAGCGTAATGCCAATCAGGGTGGATAAAGAGGAAATGGTTCCTCCGGATGTTTTGAACAGCGATTTTGCCATCGGGCGCTAAGTAACAATAACAGCTTTGCGTCACAACCCCTTCGGAGAGTGGTTTGTCAACATGTTATGTCTGATTTATGGCATATCAGGCTACGTCCTCGACGCGCCCTTCGAAGTAAAGGTTTTCACCGGCAAGCGGATGGTTGAAGTCAAGAACGATTGAATTCAGTTTCACCTCGCACACAACCCCTTCAATAACTTCCCCGTCAGGGCTTTCCATCGGAATGATTTCTCCTTCTGCCAGCATTTCTTCGTCGTATTCGCCGTCAACAATGAAATGATCCTTTGGAAATTCAATGAATAGTTCGTCCTGCTCTTCACCATAGGCTTCTTTAGCGGTAATGCTGATTTGAAAAGGATCGCCGGCTGACAAACCCTCCAGTGTTTTTTCGAATTTGGGGAGCATTGGATCATCGAGAAAAACGAACTCAAGGGGTTCATTCTCTCTGGTTTCCTCAATCAATTCTCCTTGCGGACCATCCGTGCGCAGGATATAACTTACGGATACTTTGGATCCTTTGGTGATTTTCATCTTGTAAAAAAAATAGTTGCGCAATTTCGCAATAAAATCCGCTTGCGAATCAATGTTCAGCAGGCGGCGGGAATTTTATGGCATAAAAAAGGCGAATGACATCCTTAACTTGCACGGCACAACAACCAACAATGAGATTTATAAAAAGAGTTTTCATCGGGCTGTTTATCTTCCTCGCCCTTGCTGCGCTGGCTCTATATGTCACCGGAAATAAGCATATTTTCTATGGTTTGGGACCTACCTATTTTTCAGGTAAATCAAAACCCGACATCTATGACATGAAGTATTTCGATGTGAGCGATATGCCCGCAGATCATCCCGAGCCCTGGCCATTGAGCAGGGATTATAACCGTGGCGGCATACCATCCGGTTACCAGCAGTTGCTTGATTCTATGGAAACAACGGCATTTCTGGTTTTTAGGAACGATTCTTTGCTGTTCGAGAAATACTGGATGGGGGCAGAAGAAACAACACTGACCAATTCGTTTTCGATGGCCAAGAGTTTTACGGCCATTTTGATAGGAAAAGCAATTGATGAGGGTTACATCAAGGGACTCGACCAAAAGGTTGGTGATTTTCTTCCTGAGTTTAAGGACGGAGCAAATGCAGCGCTCACCGTTCGCCATTTACTTCAGATGGCAAGTGGAATTCCATACGGAGAAAGTTACAGCAGCCCATTTGGATACGTTGCAAAATCCTACTTTGGCAAAAACCTGATTGGGGAGACATTAAAGTTTAAAGTTGTAAAAGAGCCGGGCACATTCTGGGCGTATGAAGGGGGCAACAGCGTGCTGCTGGGAATGATCATTCAAAAGGCTACTGGCAGAACGGTAAGCGAATACTGTTTTCAGAAGATATGGTCTTGTATTGGTGCTGAGCAAATGGCGCACTGGAACCTTGATAAAGCGGGGGGTATGGAAAAAACGTTTAGTGGTTTCTATGCAACTGCCCGCGATTTTGCCCGAATCGGCAAACTCTATATGCATGACGGAGTCTGGGATAATGACACCATTCTTTCCCCGGACTTCGTGAAAGCTTGTCTTACACCTAACCGGATTCCTGATGTGAATGGAGAGCCATGCTCATGGTATGGACTTCACTGGTGGCTCGGCAATCATGAGGGTGAGCCGTATTTCTCCTGCCGGGGCTTGCGTGGTCAGTACATCGTTGGCATTCCTTCTAAAAACCTGATTCTTGTGCGACTCGGACATGAACAAAAGCGGGAGCGTGTTGACCATATGCCGCCGGATTTATTCAGCTACATCGCTCTTGCAAAAGATATAGCCGCACAGACACCGATAGACAAATAATGAGAAAGGACATTGCTATTGAGGATGTGAAGGATGTGGCAATTGCCATAGTGCCGGAGTTGAATGAACATCAGGAATACGACTGGCTGGTTTATTTTCTCAATCTGAAGAATAAACCTTTGTCATCGGTAATAATTAATGCAGAAGCCAGAGGCATGATAGCCGGCACAGAAAAGCATACTGCAGTGATGAGGTTTTACATGGAAGAAATCTTGGGGCAGTCGTGCAAGAAGTTTGAGATGCTCATGCCGGAAACATTTGAACTGAACAATCAGTATTGGATCAGCTTCTATGAAGACGGAAAAATTTTTGAAAAGAAATTTGTATTCGTTGCCAACACGATCAGCATAGACAGGATGGTGATGATACCGATTTTGAATAAGCCGGGCGTCATAATGAAATAGCCCAATAGCGCTCAGGTTAAGAAGCAACACTAACTGCTTGGCCTGTGCATTTTGAAGATAGACTTAACTAAACTTTTATACCATGCTACAAGAATTGAATATCCTCGAGGTATTGTTTCTCGATATTGAAACAGTGCCACAACTACATCACTTTGATCAGCTAACAGACTATAAGCAAAAACTTTGGGAAGAGAAGACAAAGTATGTCCGCGAAAGGAAACAGATTGGTTTGGAAGAGAGTTATTCGGAAGCCGGAATACACGCCGAATTCGGAAAAATAATCTGTATCAGTGTTGGCTATTTTGCTGATAGTTTGGGTGATTTGCGCTTAAAGTCTTTTTACGGTCATGATGAGAATGACTTGCTTTCACAGTTTTCCTCACTGTTGGCGGACACTTACAAAAGGCCATTCAGATTACTATGCGCCCACAACGGTAAAGAATTCGATTTTCCATACATCTGCAGGCGCATGCTGATAAACGGTATACCGTTGCCTGAACTATTGAATCTGGCCGGAAAAAGGCCTTGGGAGGTGCCTCACATAGATACCATGGAATTGTGGAAATTCGGTGACTACAAGCATTACACTTCGCTGAAGCTTCTTGCCGAAATATTTCATTTGCCGTCACCCAAAGAAGATATCGATGGTGCGGATGTACAGAGGGTGTATTACGAACAGAGTGATCTTGATCGGATTGAGCGCTATTGCAGAAGGGATGTAAGCACTGTTGCGCACTTACTGCAGGCCTATCGCGGCATAAGGGCTATTCCTGAAATGGAAGAAGCCTCCCTTTAATAAGGAGGCCTCCACCTTGAAAAAAACCTGGGTTGCGTTATTTTTCGGTGTGTGTTTACATATTAAAAGGGGACAATTTGCAAGCCAACGGTTACGGGATATACCTCCGGGCCCTTGTCTTTTTCGAATAGTGAGGTCAACCCGTAGCTGGCGAACACGGTAAAGTTTTTATATCCGATGCGCGCAGTTGCGTCAAGCGTGAAAGGCGATAGGTTGTAGTCACTTTTTCTGCGGGCATTGTATTTGTCGCTTTGGTCTTCCCACTTTTGCTTGGTAATACTACCCATTTTCCAGCCGCCAATAACACCTGCTGCAATGTGGAATGATTTCTCATTGTCAAGACTGGTATTGAATTCCAACATTAAAGGAACATGGATGTATGAAGCGCGAAACTTGTTTTTAGAATAATCTCGAAGAGAGTCGTTAATGGCCAACGCATATGTAGCGGAACTATCGCGTGTGGTTATGTCAACATTGTTTTTAATGCCATAGCTGTTATATGTAAGACCTGCGCCAATGATCAGTCCTGCATAATCCTTGTAAAGACGGATTTTTTCTTCGAAAATATTGAAGCGCCAGCTGAGTGAACGGGAATAATCAAGCTCAAGCCACGTAGCGTTGGTGTCCATCGTAGTGCTGCCATCCTTGCTGAGCAATAAATTCACTCCGACGTCAATGCCTCCCCAATGGGTCAATTCAGATTTCTGATCATAGTCGAGGTCTTCATAGTCTTCTTCGGTTGAGTCTAGGTTCAGTTCTGTCCCCGTGCTGTCTGCTTCAGGTGAATTGTCGATTACAAGGATTTTTTTATCCCCGATTACAATGTTGGTAGTGTCCGGGTTTGTCTGGCTCAATGCGTTAATGGAAAGAAGCAGGACCAGAAGGGGAGCAAAGATGAGTTTCATAGATTGGATTTTTATATTTTTTCTGTTGATTTGAGCGTATGACGAAGCCGGGTTGAAGAAAGTTACTGCGGTCCAAAAAAAGTTTTATTCGCGAGGATTAACGGGTGATTGAGAACGAGAGGGCAGCTTGTCGAATTCACCCGGAGGACGAAAAATGATCCGCTTAACAAACTTTCAGACCTTTTATATAAGAGTTGGGCACGAAATTTCGGGGTATGTGTAACTTCACGTCGTCCAAATGTGTCTTATAGACGGAAAGGCGGATATGAAAAAAGTACTTAACCTTTTAATGCTGTTATTTTTTGTTGGTGTCGCTTGCACTGATACAGTAGCTTTTTGGGGTGATCCGCAGAAGTTACCGGGCGATCAGGTCGATAAAAACCAGCCCAAAGAACAAGAACCGAATCTTGACGGTGTTGTTGAGGTCAGCTTCAAGCTCGACAATCAGGGGAAAGTGCAGATCCTTAACATCAATTCAACAAGCCCGCAACTAGCGGACTATGTAATAAAGAAACTCAACAAAATACAGTTGGAGAATAGCAACTCGGAGTTGGGAAAAATCATCAAGTACCGATTTGTGTTTAAGAAGCAAACCTGATTCAAACTTCTGGTTGGCTTAAACAGTCGTGTTCCGAAGTGCACTAATCTTCAAGTGGATTTTTCGTGCGAAGTAATTCTTCTGAAACTTTATTGGATTTGTATGTATCACCGAGGACATTTTATGAATGCTCTGTAATGAATCTAAATTTTTTTTATCCGATTGTAACTTTTATTCACGGCCAGTCGCCACATGACAGAACAACACAAAATCTAAAGTCATGAAAGCACTCACAATTACTCTCGCACTTCTTGTTTCAGTATTCAACATGAGCGCGACCAATCTTGATGTAAACAACAAAGGAAAAAAGCCAGAGCAGAAGAAAGAGCGAATGAAGAATTCGTTGAACCAGCAAGTAAGCAGGCACATGTATTATCCGGAAGAAGCTCGCGAAAACAAACTTGAAGGCAAGGCTGACGTGATGTTGCGAGTAATGCCTGAGGGCGAAGTACAAGTGATCCTTGTTCAGACCGCCAACCCATTGATGAAGAAATTCATCGAGCGTCAGGTAGAGAAGATGAAATTGAATAGTAATGAAGTCGTGGCAGGCGAAATTTTTAGATACCGTTTGGTGTTTAAAGCAAAGGAATAGGCAAGTATTCAACATAATAAACAGGTCAAAAGAACAAGAACCGTTGGTATAGCGATACCGGCGGTTTTTGTTTTGATGGATAATGATTTTTAGATTTTTATGGTTGAGCGTGTTAACAAAATTCTACAATTCGTTCACGATCATTAAACGTTTTCTTGGCAACCACTTCACAGTACAGAACGTTTTTTGTACCGAAAAACAAAAACAACGATCATGAAAAAAATCTTGAGTCTGGCATTGGTTCTGTGGGCTTCCACAACCTTTGCATTTGTCGGTGACGGAATGGAGCGAGAACAAGTGAGATCCTTGATTAAACGGGAACTGGAGCACCATTTGAAATTTCCTTCTAGTAACAACCTCACGGTGTATGATGAAGCATATATCGAGTTGGTCATTAAAATCGACGGTCATGTTGAGGTGAGAAACATGAATGTAGCGAGTGACAATGTTCGAAAGTCTATTGTTGAACAGATTAGCCGTATTCATTTAATCGGACCTATCGGAGAGGAGCAGACCTTTGTGTTTCGCGTGTGTTTTCATACGGCCTGATCAAAAGCATGGGCTACTGTTAAGTGTAAGAGTTGCTTCACTTAAGATCTGTCCACCGTATCTTTGCGGCCTGCAATGACTGGTAAAATCAGGGATATACGCGAGATCTCCACCGAAGAACTGGTGGCGTTTTTTGAAGAACACGGAGAAAAAAAGTTCCGTGCAAAGCAGGTCATGGAGTGGATTTGGAAAAAATCTGCCGGAAGTTTTGACGATATGTCGAACCTGTCTTTGGCCACGCGTCAATTGCTTCAAGATAATTTTACGTTAAAAAAAATAGTAGTAGCTGATCAGCAGGTGAGTTCTGATCGCACCATCAAATGTGCTTTTGAAGTGGAATCCGGAAAAGTGGTGGAGGGTGTCCTTATTCCAACCAACTCGAGAATGACTGCCTGCATATCGTCTCAGGTTGGATGTAGTTTGTCTTGTGCGTTCTGCGCAACGGGCAGGCTCAAAATGTTGCGCAATCTCACTGCCGGTGAAATTTATGATCAGGTGGTTTATCTGAGGAATCAGGCTGAAGAACTTTATCAGATACCGCTTTCAAATATTGTTTATATGGGCATGGGTGAGCCATTGTTGAACTACCGCCAGGTGCTCGACTCAATTGAAAAGATTACCTCGCCTGACGGATTGGGCATGTCGCCTCAGCGCATCACTGTGAGCACGGCTGGTGTTTCGAAGATGATCAAGAAACTCGGCGATGACGGAGTAAAATTTAATCTTGCATTGTCACTGCACGCCGCCAACGATGTAAAACGCAACAAGATCATGGACATCAATGAGTCCAATAATCTGGAATCGTTGGCAGAAGCGTTGAAATATTTTCATGAGAAAACGGGTTCTCGTGTGACATTCGAATACATCATTTTCAGAGACTTCAACGATAGCATCAAAGATGCCCACGAACTGGCCAATTATTGCAAAAACCTTCCAGTGAAAATCAACATCATTGAATACAACCCTATCGATGACGGCGAATACCAGCAGGCAAGTCCGGAGAGGGTGGACGCATTCGCGAAATTCCTTGAGTCGAAAAATCTCGTTGTCAATGTGCGCCGTTCACGAGGTAAAGACATCGATGCTGCCTGCGGCCAATTGGCAAACAAGAACGCAGCATTGCTGAAAGATGAAGTGGTGAAAAAGATGAAGCTCAAGTCGTCACAATAGGGACTTCATTAGAATTGCGGTTTTCCGATATACATTGGCGGCATTATCGAAAATTCGGATGACCAAATCAAACAAGCTTACTCTTTGGATATTTATCGCTCTGGTAATCGGAGTCATTACCGGCGTCTGGCTCAACAATGTCTACCCTTCACAAGCTGACGGAACTACCAACATCGAGTTACAACCCATTCTTGATAATGTTACTATTCTCACGGATGTTTTTCTCAGGCTGATTAAAATGATAATAGCGCCTCTGGTATTCTCTACATTGGTTGTTGGGGTTGCAAAACTCGGTGATATTCGGGCTGTTGGACGCATTGGTGGTAAAACGATGTTATGGTTCATTTCAGCATCTTTTGTTTCGTTGATGTTAGGTTGTTTGTTGGTGAATTTGTTTCAACCAGGCCACATGATGGAACTAACCCTTCCTGCTGCTGATGCAGATAGTGGCGTCGACAAGGCGGCGATGTCGTTGCGTGGTTTCATCACACACATTTTCCCGAAGAGTGTAATTGAGTCTATGGCGGCAAACGAAATTCTCCAGATTGTCGTGTTCTCATTGTTTTTTGGAGTGGCAACAGCGGCAATCGGAGATCATGGAGAGGTGATCATTAAGTTCATGGACTCCGTGGGTCACGTGATGTTAAAGATTACCGGCTATGTTATGAATTTCGCGCCACTGGCTGTTTTTTCTGCGATGACTGCTGTAGTTGCAAAAAAGGGTCTTGGTGTTTTGGTTACCTATGGCGTTTTTATCGGGGAGTTTTATATTGGGTTGATTCTCTTGTGGATATTGCTTTTAATAGCGGCATTCTTTTTAGTGAAGAACCGTGTTTGGACGCTCATCAGAAGAATTAAGGAGCCATTGCTTCTCGCGTTTTCCACAGCAAGCAGCGAGGCCGCCTATCCAAAAACAATGGAAGAACTCGAACGATTCGGGTGCAAGAACA
The DNA here is from genome assembly GCA_040381475.1 of Crocinitomicaceae bacterium. Lineage (GTDB taxonomy): Bacteria > Bacteroidota > Bacteroidia > Flavobacteriales_D > Sanyastnellaceae > JAIBBG01. The sequence continues at coordinate 76,915 of JBEIHH010000007.1, forward strand.
GAATTGTGAGTTTTGTTTTGCCTTTAGGTTATTCGTTTAATCTGGACGGATCGATGATGTATATGACCTTCGCCAGCCTCTTCATTGCTCAGGCTTACAACATCGACATGCCCTTTGATCAACAGCTTTCTATGTTGCTCGTCTTGATGATCACCAGCAAGGGCATAGCAGGAGTTCCACGCGCGTCATTGGTAGTTATTGCCGGAACCCTTGCCACATTCAATATTCCGGAAGCCGGTCTTCTTCTGCTTCTTGGTGTGGATCATTTGCTTGACATGGGTCGCAGCGCCACCAATGTGGTCGGCAATGCTGTTGCGACCGTGGCGGTGAGTAAGTGGGAAAAAAGCCTGGAGCATTGAGCCAACAGATGCATTTTCCTCAGAATGGAATAACTATTTTTGCGCAAACAGAATCTCATGAAATTTGGAGTAGTTGTTTTTCCGGGCAGCAATTGTGATCAGGATTTGATCTATACACTGCGCGATGTGTTGCATCAGGACGTAGTAAAGTTGTGGCACAAAGACCACGATCTTCAGGGCGTTGATTTTGTCTTTCTCCCAGGCGGATTTTCTTATGGTGATTATTTACGCAGTGGTGCAATTGCGCGCTTTTCACCAATCATGCAGGAGGTTGTTGCACACGCGAACAAGGGAGGTTACGTGATGGGAATTTGTAATGGTTTTCAAATCCTTTGCGAAGCCAAACTTTTGCCGGGCGCTCTGATGCACAACGAATCCAGAAAATTCATCTGTAAAAATGTATACCTGAAACCGGTCTCCAAATCAGCTTTGCCAACCAAGAACCTTGACTTCGAAAAGGTTTACAAAATTCCAATTGCTCATGGAGAAGGTAATTTCTATTGTGGAGATGAGCAACGC
>JBEIHH010000008.1:0-66489 GCA_040381475.1 Crocinitomicaceae bacterium
CATCTGTAAGCTTTTACTTCATCTTTATTTAAATCCGGTGTAGCATCGCTCAAACCCACAAAGACATGATCCAATTCATGCTCGATGAGATTGTTGTCAAGCTCGGCGTGATATATGAAACTAAAAAAATGATCAAGTTCAGCTGTGACGCCCATTTCTTCCTGCAATCTTCTCAATGCAGCATCAGCAACATTTTCACCGGGAAAAGGATGCGAACAGCAGGCATTGGTCCACAGCCCACCGCTGTGATATTTCTCATCAGCTCTTTGCTGAAGAAGCATTTCACCCTTGCTGTTGTAGATAAATACTGAGAATGCCCTGTGTAATTCACCACGGAGATGCGCTTCCATCTTTTCCATCAGACCCAACTCACGATCTGAGGAATCAACAAGAATTACATCGATTTGATTCATGAGCTGAATTTGCTTAATCTGATTTGCTGATCGTTATTCAATTCTCCACTATTCAACATGAACCGTATAGCCGTCGACCAAAAGGCAGAAGAGGTGTCGATCTTCTTATTCTCCAGTGCATCTATCACTACATAAGCATCTTCTTTCAGATCGGAACTATAACCTACCACGAAGGGAACCTCAGCCTGAACAGAAAATCTCAAAAATCTGATTTCCGGGTTATACCAATCGGCAGTAACTGCCTCTTCGATATATTTTTTTCCTTCCGAAAACACGCTGAATTTTTCAGCAACCGAGGCTGCAAGACTTGCATACATCGCAACAGCAACTCCCTTATAAGCTTTATCTGTAGGAGTCGACAGCGAATAAGTTGATGCATCCGCATAGAATGCTCTTATACCATCTTCACCAGCTCCTGCTTTGAGGTATGCTTTTCTTTTGTCTTCAAATTGAGAAAAAGAGAACAGCGGCAGAAAAGCAAGAAACAAAAAGACTAAGTTCTTCATCTCACCAAATTCAGATTGTTGCGAACATAACAACTCATCATCAGGGCAAGTTTGTTGGAATTTGCAATACGAATGCGCTCTTCCATGATGCGGTGACTGGGAATAGTTTTGATTTTGGCAAACAACCTTCTGTAATAGGCATAAGCAATAAGTACTCCAAGCCGGGCGTCTTTTGGCAAAGCCAAAATTCCAGCATATGCATGGTCGAATTCCTTCTCTATCTCGTCTTCAATTCGCGCCTTGTCAGCATCATTGAAGTTTTTGAAATCAAGCCCTGGGAAATATGTTCTGCCCAAACCATTCACATCATCACGCAAATCGCGGAGAAAATTGATCTTCTGAAACGCTGATCCCAGACTCATAGCATTGGGTTTCAACCTTTCATAATTCTCATGATTACCTTCAGTAAATACTTTAAGACACATGAGTCCTACCACTTCAGCTGATCCAAGAATGTAGGCATTATAGCCATCTCTGTCATATTCTTTCTGATCGAGGTCCATTTCCATGCTGATGAGAAACCTGTCAACCAATTCCCATTCAAAGTTGAATTGATGGTAAACCATCTGAAAAGCATGAAGAACCGGATTCATCGAAATCCTGCTCTCGATGGCAGCAATGGTATCTTCACGAAACCTGGACATCAATTGCCTCTTATCGTATTCATGCAATGTGTCGACTATTTCATCGGCATAACGAACAAAGCCATACACACCGTAAATGGGATTGCGAAAACGCTTGTTCAACATACGTATACCCGAACTAAAGCTGGTGCTATATGCGCGCGTAGCAGATTTACTGCACTGAAAGGCCACAGTATCGAAAATTTCGCGCTGGTTGTGTTTCATTGAGAAGTGGTTATTTGCGTATTAGATATTTTTCTACTTCGTCGGCGGCAATTTGACCGCTTATAATACTCGGCGGAACGCCCGGACCCGGTACAGTCAACTGTCCTGCAAAAAATAAATTTTGCACTTTCTTACTCCTCATGCGAGGTTTCATAATAGCGGTTTGCATGAGGGTATTTGCCAATCCGTAGGCATTTCCCATGAAGGAATTGTAATCAGATTTGAATTCCTCATGAGCATAGGATCTCACGTATTCCACGTGATTCTTGACATCAACTCCCGTATGGTGTTCGATCCGGTTGAGGCACATTGTGAGGTATTTCAACCTTTCTTGCTCAGTACTTGAAAGACCCGTTGCTACAGGTATCAGTATGAACAAATTTTCTTTTCCGTCAGGTGCAACAGTGTTGTCTGTGACAGAAGTGCTGCATACATAGAACAAGGGCTTCTCAGGCCACTCAGGTGTGTCATATATAGAGGTGGCGTGTACATCAAAACTTTCATCAAAGAAAAGATTGTGATGTAAAATATGATCTACCTTTTTATTGATTCCCAAGTAAAAAATCAATGAGGAAGGAGACATGACTCTCTTTTTCCAGTAAGATTCATTGTAAGAGCGGAAAGGGGCTTCAAGCAGTTTGGTTTCCACGTGATGGTAGTCTGCGGCAGCAACAATTGCATCAAAAACTTCAGTATTTCCATTTACGAGGACACTTTGCGCTTTATTTCCGGTGACATGAATTTGCTTGACATCAGCAGCCGTTACGATTTTAACTCCGAGCTCTTTGGCCAGTGAAGTCATAGACTCACCAATTTTAACCATACCACCCTTGGGATACCAGGTACCCAAAACAATATCAGCATAATTCATCATGCTGTACATCGCAGGTGTTTTTTCGGGTTTGGCACCAAGAAATAGGATTGGAAACTCCAGTAACTTTAGAATCTTGGGATGTGAGAAATACTTTCTTGCGTGATCCCTGAAAGATGAAAACAACTGCAGTCTGAATGACTGAAAAAGCAATTGCGGCTCTGCAAATTCCAAAACACTCAGAGAAGGCTTCCAAACGAACTTGCTCATACTCACTTCGTATTTCACTCTTGCCTCATGCACAAACTTGTCGAGCTTCGCCCCGGAATTGGCTTCATATGATTCGATGAGATTGCGGAGTTTACCATAGTCCGCAGGAATGTCAACCGGCCCATCATCAAAAAACACCCTGTAAGACGGATCTAACCGCACCAATTCGTAATAATCAGATACTTTTTTGCCAAATCGGGAGAAAAAAGCCTCGAATACATCCGGCATCCAATACCAAGATGGTCCCATATCAAAGGAATATCCATTGATTTCAAATGCTCTGCCACGACCACCGGTTAGCTCATTTTTTTCAAACAAAACAACATCGAAACCTTTGTGCGCCAAACTGCATGCAGATGATAAACCTGCAAAACCTCCTCCTATAACTGCTATACTCTTCAAATCAACTGAGTGGCAATTTCAATTCTATTCCTATGAATAATAAACAAAGAATCCCGCTAAATGTTCATTGTTTGCGAAAGCCACGCTTTCCAATGAACCCTCTCAAAAAACTTTGATGAACACCGAATAAGGAGATTAGCTTATCAAAAGCAACGAATACTGACAACCCTGGCATCAGTGTCGTGTGTAATTTCCTTTTTCAGATTTCAATCATTCTGCAACATCAGTCATCGAGGAGATTCAAATGAACATGCAAAGTACACTGATTTCTAAAGAAAATGAAGTGATGAGGTAAACAATTTATCACCAAAACATAAGGTGATTATTGAAGTTTAATCGAATACTGGATTTGATTAACTATCTCAGTAACGCAATTTCTGACCGGGACGCAAAACAGAGGTCTGCTTAATTTTATTCAATTTGCAAATTGCGGTTACCGATGTTTTGTGTTTTCTGGCAATGCCTGAGAGCGTTTCGCCTTTCTTGACCACGTGATACTTTTTACCAATTTTGCGGGCCTCGATTGCCTTTGGATCTATGCTTTTGTATTCGAAATGCTTCTTGTTAAGAACAAACTCCCAATCCCTTAAGGATCTGTTTGCGGGATCGATGATCAGATTCGGGTCAATTGCATCACCCATGTATCTGACTTCGAAATGAAGGTGTGAACCATAAGAACGGCCTGTATTTCCACCAAGCCCCAATACATCGCCGGCCTCAACGTGATCACCCGGCTTAACCTTTCTTTGAGACAGGTGCGCATACAAGGTCTCAAGACCGTTGTTATGTCGAACGACTACCACATTTCCATATGAACTGTGATACTGCGAAATACGCACCATACCTTCGAACGCGGCATGCACATTGTCACCGGTTTCAAGATCAAGATCAAGACCGCTATGCATCCTACCCCAGCGTGGTCCAAATGGTGAGGTGAGATTTCCATTTGTAGGAAAAACGAAATCACATTCGGAACGACAAAGCTGGAAATGCATTCCTTTACCCAAATTCTCCTGAGCTGACTTTTCCGCGAAAAGCGTTCTAGTATCCCAGCCGCAATAAAGATCATACGCCGGAATGTGCGTGAGCGAGTCTCTTAGATTGTTGAGGACAAGTTCAACTCCTTTCTCATTGAAAAGCGGTACGTCATTGACTTCTTCTTCATTGGCGCCACCGACCTGAGACTGAAATAACTCCGTTGATTCAAAATCAGCAGAATCATCTTCCGTATTTTCAACCTGAGTTGAAGCGAATAACGGAACAAACAGCAGCAAAGCTGTGAGATATTTCCAGTGCAGGTTTTCCAAACCGCGACAAAAGTAATAATTCATAAATGTGGTTGCGTTTGGTTCATTCAAAATGTTGTCAATGAAACGTTAATAACTCTATCCGAGTTCCGTTTACACGACCAACAGGATTAAGAACACGACGAAAAACAGTATTGAATCAATTAAAAACCTAATCTCTTGATCTCAATCAGTTAAAATCAGTTCAAGTGGTATCTAATTTCGCGTTTCCATGAAGAAGAAACTTGATATCCTCGTATTCGCTGCTCATCCGGATGATGCTGAAATCAGCGTTGGAGGGACTATTGCAAAAGCTGTTCGACAAGGTTATCAGGTAGGCATTGCGGATCTGACGGCGGGTGAATTGGGAAGCAGAGGCAGTGCCGAACTGCGGTCAAAGGAATCAGCAGCGGCTTCGAGCGTTCTAGGCATTCATGCCCGCGTGAATCTTGGGCTCGCAGATGGGTTCTTTGAACAAAATGAGGACACTTTGCGTCTTGTGATTCAAACAATAAGGGATTTCAAACCGGAAATTATTCTCTGCAATGCACCGTCAGACAGGCATCCGGATCATGGCAAGGCAAGTAAACTTATTCGCGATGCATCATTTTATTCTGGTCTGAGAAAAATCGAAACTTCAGATGAGGAGGGATCATCGCAAGAACACTGGCGTCCGGTAGCGGTTTATCAATACATTCAGGATTATTATTTGCAACCTGATTTCGTTCTGGACATCACAGAATTCTGGCAACAAAAATTGGCCGCACTTGCCTGTTATTCAAGTCAGTTCTTCGATCCGAAATCAACCGAACCAACTACACCAATCTCTGGTCAGGAGTTCTTCGATTTTTTGAGAGGCCGCGCTATTCAGTCAGGTCGTCCTGCAGGTTTTCAATATGGAGAAGGATTTATTTCAGACCGCACGCCAGGTGTTTCAGATCTCTTCCATCTGAAATAGTTAATCTTTTTTAGTCCTTCCAGGTTTTCGGTCCTGTTCCATTCTGCTTCATGGTCAGCATGATTTTTTCAAAATCAGTTTGAATTCCCTCTGTTGGCTTTCTTGTATGCGCATAAACAGTCCTTCCTTCTTCGCTGAGCAAGACAGCTTCCGGAATAGAAAAAACCATGACCTTTTCAGCTATCAGCGGATCAGCATTGCCAAAAAGAATTTCAAAACTGAAATCGCGGTTCTTAGAAATAAATTCCTTGTAGTCGGTATAATCATCATCCATACAAACCGCAACAAATTCAATAAACTTCCCATACTTCTCATGCCATTTCTGCATTACCTGCATTTCCTTTAATGATGTCGGACTCCATGTTGCGAAAAATAATAAGTATACAGAATGACCATGGTGCTCTTCCAGAATCCATTTGTCCATTTTTGCATCGAGGCAGGTGAAATTCTCCATCTGAAAATCTTCTCTCCTTTTCTGAAGTTGCGTAACGGTGTTTTTCGCTATCCGCATGATCTCGTCATTGCTCGTAACAAGCCCTTGAATAGTCTTTTCAATAGATCTGCGAGCGTATGTTTTATCATTATAAAGATCCTTGAGTCCATTTATCAACGCAAGGTTCCGAACATCAGAAGACAAACAGGTTGAATCATTTTCGTACAATTTGAGAATCTCTGCCGGACTCTTGTTGATATTGATAGCCTTTATAATTGCGTTCTGCTTCTCTGTAGAATTTCTGGTAAGAAAACCACTGTAAAACATTTTGAAGCAATTGACAAATGCAGGGTTGTTTAGCGCCAATATTCTCGACATGAAGTAATCCCTATAAAAGTTTTCTCTTTTCATTCCGGCCAGAAAATCGATTTCGGCGATTGAATAATTCAAATAGTCATTGAAGAACGCTGAACCCTGATCAGAATATTTCTGCTTAGTTTCCTTCTTGAACTGAAGAACATACTTATTGAATTCGGGTTGAACCCTGGCAATTGTAGAGTCCTTCGCTTCAGAAGGTTTATAGAGGTCCACCTTGGTTTTTGAATCTCCCCGGGTTTTAAGCCAGGTATCAGCATGTTTATACTCACCGGAAGCAAAATCGTAATAATGCTCAGCTATGAAATCGGAATAATCTGCATTGAAATTTCTGATGAGCTGATTCAGGTCATTTGCCGGTAAATTGACAAACTCAAGCTCTACTTCAGTCCGGTCGAATCGTTTGATGTTTGCACTCGCATCAGATGGAAATATTACATCATACCTATGGCCCGGTTCAGCATACATAACGGCCTCCACTCTATTCACTTTGAGAAAAATCCTGCGAGTTTCTTTAAGGTCGAAAGAAAGAGTAAAAGAACCCTTTTCACTGATTTCAATGCTGGCCAGAAGTATGCGTTTGCCTGAAAATTCGTCTTCATTCGTGACGGCTGCCATCATCTTACCTGCGTAATCTATAGATTCACCACTTATGACCACAGTTTCAGCGCCGGCACTGAGCGCCATAAACAAACCAAGACAAATTGAAATCAAACTACGCATACAAGTCAACCTTTGAGGGTATAAACTGAGACACATCACCTTTATTTTTTACAATCTCGCGGATAATCGTGCTATGAACAGACGCAAACTCGGGGTCAGTGAAAACCAATATGGTTTCAAGATCCGTCCACATGGCTTTATTCATGTGTGCAATGGTCCGCTCATATTCGAAATCACCGCCGTTGCGTAATCCCCTGAGCAAATACTTTGCCTCATTTTTTCTGCAGAAGTCAACAGTCAAACCTTCGTATACATCAATACGGACATTGGGCAGATCGCTGAATGTTGATATGAGCCAGCTTTTCCTTTTTTCTAGATCAAACATGGCCGCCTTGGTTGTATTTACACCTATAGCGACTATGATCTCATCAAATAAACCCGCAGCTCTGCGCACAATATTCTCGTGACCGAGAGTCACCGGATCGAACGAACCAGGGAAAACAGCAATTTTTTTCATGAATACAAACGTACTAAGAACAATGACTGCAATATACCGATCAATTGAGTTGAGATACCTGTTACGAGAATGGGGCATTCAATTGAACCCGGCAACAATATTCAATTACGATTGATCGACTTCGGTATTTCCGAAAAAACTAAACCATACATTGCTGAACTGCCTTGACTGAACAAAATAAGGATGAGATTTAAAATCGATATTTTTACCATGCTCCACTATCAAGAGACCTCCCTGCTTCAGCACCCCTGATTGGAGAATTGCTTCCGGAAGTGCGCCCAATTGTTTCAAATCATAAGGAGGATCGGCGAAGACGAGATCAAATGAACCATCCGGTTTGGCAAGATAACGAAACACATCCACGCGCATAGCTTCACCATTTTCCAATCCGAAAAGGTCAAAATTCTGTTGAATAAATTTAACGTGTAATGGCTGTTGTTCAATTGCAAGAACTGATTCAGCACCTCTCGAAAGACACTCCAGTCCGAAGGCTCCAGTTCCGGCGAACAGATCCAACACATGAAGACCATTCATTTCAACCATATGACTTAGCATATTGAAAAGTCCTTCACGCGCGAAATCAGTAGTAGGTCTTCCCCGAAAATTTTTGGGAACGTCGATTAACCTTCCTTTGAGACTTCCGGAAATTATGCGCATATACTGTGTAACATTGACAGATACGAAAAATGATCAGATGACTCATTCATAAATAAATGAACTGTCCGCCTGTTATAGTGCCTCAGCAAATTAACAAGCGATTCTGACCTCCAAGTCGAAGCAACTTTTAAAGACGCATTCTCAAAGTCAATACCCAAACGCAACGCCGCATTGGATGCATGATAAAGTACATCCTCAGCTCCAATCACGTGATAGGTATTCACTAAATGGAGCTTATTGTTGCGAAATACTGTAAGCACCATCTGAGATGTACTCACATAGATACCCAGCACATCTTCATCGATTTGAGTTGTGGACTGAGCATGTCGCATGGCCAAAGCACTCAGGGGATATAATCTGGCATTGGGAAATTTCTTACATATCTCGCTTGTCCAATCAGGTAAACCAAAAATAAGCACGGCAGCCAATTCAGGAAATTCAATGTAATCTGCTGCGGCAGGAGCAACATCGCATTGAAAAGCGAGCAATTCTCCGGCCCTTTGAGGTTCAAAAAAAGCTCTTGGAACAACGCAGATTTCTGAAGTTTCAAAACTGACAGAACATTTACGGAATACATGTTCACCCCAGTTTCGCTCTGCCACAAACTGAACGGCATGTTTCAGGGACTTATAATCGTACTCCAGGGGAAAAATACCTGACCAATGAAATTCGCCTCCGGAAGCCTCAGAAAGAGCCGCCTCAACGCGGTCATCAGCTATATGCAGCGAAAAGTGCAGCGCTGAAGCCTGACTAATCAGATCCTTGGGAATCAAGGCGCGTGCAGATATTTCAGGATTAAACGCTGACATCAGGTTGCGAAACTAAGCATGAGTATTCCTGCGGACATAGCCAATGTGTCATTTTCTTTGCTGCAACAATGTACAACACCAGTCCGGCCAGTTTTGAGCAGAAGTTACATGAGCAATTCCGAATGCTGCCTACAGCCGGACAGGAGCGTCTTTTCTACGCTTTTACACGTTTTGTGTTCTCCGAAAAAAACAGAGTAGCCCTATTGGTTAAAGGATATGCAGGTACCGGTAAAACCTCTTCCATCAGCGCAATGGTAAAAACACTTGAATCCTGTGGCATTCAGGTCCAACTTCTCGCCCCAACCGGAAGAGCGGCCCGGGTTCTGGCCAATTACAGCGGCAGGCAGGCATGGACAATTCACCGGCACATCTATATGAGGCGAATGGACCGTCACGGCGGAGGCTGGTTTGAACTGAAAGGAAATGAATTACAAAACACCATTTTCATCGTCGATGAGGCATCGATGATCGGCACTGGTGATCAGGGTGATTTTGCACAGGGCGATCTGCTGGAAGACCTTATCACACACGTTTATAGTGGTGAAGGTTGCAGATTGGTTATTGTAGGCGACAGCGCACAGCTTCCGCCGGTTGGCAGCGCAAATAGTCCTGCTCTGGATCTTGCCGGTTTACGCGGCAACTATTCCCTCAACATCGCTGAGATTGAACTTGATGAAGTTATTCGTCAACAGGAAGGTTCCGGTATTCTGGAAAATGCAACAAGCATCAGAAAACAGATAACTGAAGGAAAAAATGACCTCCCTGTTTTTAAAACTGATGGATTCAATGACGTTATCAGGGTTGAAAGCGACCTTCAGGATTACTTTGAAGATGCCTACCGAAGGCACGGAAAAGATGATATGATCATCATTACAAGGAGTAATAAGCGGGCCAATCTCTTTAATCAGCAGGTCAGAGCACGAATCCTATGGCACGAAGAAGAAATCAATGCAGGAGACCGCATGATGGTTCTTCGCAACAATTATTTCTGGCTGAACGAGCCGGGGAATACTGCCGGTTTTATAGCGAATGGCGATGTTTTGCAGATACAACGAATCCTGAGGTTTGAAGATCGTGAACAGTTTCGATTCTGTAAAGCCATTGTTTCTCTTGTCGACTATCCTGATCTGCCGGAGTTCGAAACCATTTTGCTTTGCAACTCGATCTGGGAAGAAAGCGCATCTGTTAGTTACGACAAAATCAAGGAGCTGGGCAACCTCATTGCATTGGACTATCCTGATATAACCGAAATGAGAGCCTTAAGAAAAAAAGTAATGGCGGATCCCTACTTCAATGCTTTACAGGTGAAATTTGCATATGCAGTTACATGCCACAAAGCTCAGGGTGGACAATGGCCATGTGTCTTTGTTGATCAGGGATATCTTACTGATGAAATGGCGGGTATAGAGTTGAACAGATGGTTTTATACTGCCATTACAAGGTCGCAGGAAGAATTGTATCTGGTAGGATTCGAAGATAAATTATTTGCACCGATATGACGGAAGAAGATGAAATAGCAGAGTTGGCAGATGAAAGCCCACAGGATGTGCCGAATAACTGGAAGCGCTACTTTTTGCGTTTATCATACGATGGCACCAATTACCATGGTTGGCAGCGACAGCCCAACAGCCATAGTGTTCAGGAAGAAATTGAACAAGCCCTGAGAAAGTTGTTACGTCAGGAAAGAGTGGTTACAGTCGGTTGCGGAAGAACGGATACCGGCGTGCATGCCCGTGAATTTTATATGCATTTCAATGCAGAAAATCCGGATATGAATAAGCAGGAAATTCTTTTCAAATTGAATATGATGCTGCCCCATGACATTGGTGTTTATTCGCTCTGGCAAGTTCGCGACAAAGCACATGCAAGATTTGATGCCATAGAACGTAGCTATGAATATCACATCCATCAGCAAAGGGATCCTTTTGTAACAAGATTCTCTACATTTTACCCCTGGCCATTGAACATTGAAGCGATGAACGAAGCAGCATCGATTATGCTTGCATATCATGATTTTTCGGCATTCTGCAAAACGGGTGGAGGACAAAAAACCACCATCTGTGACCTCAGGGAAGCAAAATGGATTCAGTACGACTATAAATTGGTATTTCACATCACGGCAGATCGTTTTCTCAGAAATATGGTACGATCAGTAGTTGGCACGCTCATCCAGGTTGGAAAAGGAAAAATGAATCTCGAACAATTCAGAAAGATTATTGAAGGTGGTAAAAGAACACAGGCCGGAGAGAGTGTAACTCCACAAGGCCTTCACCTGACCAGAGTTATTTATCCTGCCGAGCGAATTGCACCTTTCGGTGAAATTGTAACGGTTCGTTAAGATTTTTTTAAGGTAGTTTTATCTCAATTGCTGCTAATTTTGATGCCTGAGGAGGTGACCACTGGCAATGCTCCCCTCACCTTATCCGGTATTGACAGAACAAACTCTAATTAAATGAAGAAAATTTTTTACTTGCTATTGGTTACTATCCAATCACAAATTGGTTGGTCTCAAACCCTGGGAGGACTTGATTGGATCACGAAGTCAAACCCTGAGCATACAGTTACGTTTCCTAAAAACTGGAAATTCGACGACAGTGGTGATATGGGTGCCTTGTTTACTATTTATAGTCCGTTCACTGATGAAGAGGACAATTACAACGAATATGTTCAGCTCAATGTATTGCCTGTTAACGGACTAAACATTACGTTGGACAGTCATGTCCAGTCAGTGCTGAAAGATGTCCCTTTCTTCTATCAAAAATCTGAAGTAACTCTGAACCGAAAGGATAAGAAGGCCAACAGAGAATTCGCGGTACTGGCTTATAACGGATATTTCAATGATTTTGCTCTATCACACTATCAGTATATCTGGCTTGTGGATGAACGCGTGTACACTTTGAGCTTCAGCGGCCAGCCAGAAGGTGTGAAATTGCTTCTGCCTGAGGCTATAAAAATCATGGACAGTTTTAACCTGATCAGATAATCAAATTCGTTGAGTAAAAGCGGAAAATCATTTGATCTGCATCTCTTTTTGAGGTTATACAGAAAAGGCAAGCCATACAGGTTGCCTTTTTTTATTACCATGGCCCTGGTGTTGCTTCTTGCCTCCATGGTTTGGGTTAGGCCCGAACAGATGCGAATGATTCTTGACGATGCTGTACCTGCTAAAGATTACACCAGAGTCTGGACCATCAGTTTATGGTTTATAGCCTTTTTACTGATTGAAGCGCTCATTCAATATGTACAGGCGCAATTGGCCAATCGCGTTGCGCAGTCTGTAACACTTGACCTGAGATCAACTCTATTTAAGCATGTGCTCAAATTCAAATTGAGTTATTACGACAAAACTCCGGTAGGACAATTTGTGACCAGGTTGATATCAGACATTGATGGCGTTGCCGATGTGTTCTCAGCCGGAATTCTGGACATCGTGCGCGATCTGCTGAAGCTTGTGGTCATTGTCATATTCATGTTTATTCTGGATTGGAAAATGACATTGGTGGTGCTATTACCAATTCCTGTTCTGCTTTATGCCACGAGGATTTTTCAGGTAGCCGTCAAAAACTCATTTAACGACGTTCGCAATCAGGTATCACGTATCAACGTTTTTATACAGGAACACGTAACCGGAATGAACATTGTGCAAATTTTCAACCGGGAAAAAACAGAAAAAAGACGTTTTGATTCAATCAACACAGAACATCGTGATGCGCACATTCGAGGCATCTGGGCTTATTCTATCTTCTTCCCTGTAGTCGAATTATTGTCGGCCGCTTCGATTTCTCTGATGATCTGGTGGGGAATGGGTGAATCACTGGCAGGACATATTACACCGGGACTATTGCTGGAATATTCGACATTCATTACCATGATGTACCGTCCGATCAGACAAATGGCGGATAATTTTAATGTGCTGCAAATGGGAGTGGTCAATGCTGAGCGTGTTTTCAAACTGCTCGATACGCACCAGGCACAAATCAACAGCGGAACATTAAAAGCGGAAACCCTTGGCGGTGATATCAAATTCGAAAATGTCTGGTTTGCCTATCAGGAAGAAAATTGGGTACTAAAAGGTATTTCATTTGAAACCAAACCCGGAGAAATGATTGCATTCGTTGGGGCAACAGGAGCCGGCAAGACAAGCATAGCCGGATTGATGAATAGATTTTATGATCATTCTAAAGGCAGCATCACCCTAAACGGAAGAGGAATCGAAGAATATGAGCTGAATTCACTGCGCAAAAATATTGGACTGGTATTGCAGGATGTTTTTCTATTCAGTGATACCATTATGAATAATATTACACTCTATGATAGCAGTATTACGGAGGAGAAAGTGATCGAGGCGAGCAAACTCATAGGGACACATGAATTCATTACCAAACTTCCCGGAGGCTATAGTTACAATGTAAGAGAGCGTGGCGGGATGCTCAGCACAGGTCAAAGACAACTCATCGCCTTTGTCCGCGCCTATGTTCAAAATCCCAAGATTCTTTTATTAGATGAGGCGACATCGAATGTTGACTCCGAATCTGAAGAATTGTTGAAACATGCAACGGCCAAACTGACAGAAGGAAGAACCAGCATTGTTATTGCTCACCGGTTGTCAACCATCAGACGCGCGGATAAAATTGTTGTTGTAGAAAAAGGCCAGATTATGGAAACAGGTAAACATGACGAACTACTCGAGAAAAACGGTATATATAAAAAGCTTTTCGAAATGCAATTTGAAGATGCGTGAACCCTGATCCAATTAGAATGCGGCATGTAAAATAAAAAGCCATCCTATTGGATGGCTTCTTGGTTTCAAAATGTCCCTGTTTACCAGGTTATTGCAGTAAACTATTGTTTTATAAAAGCACTGGAAAAAACTACCCCATTGCTTTCTATGTGCCAAATATAATTACCCGGACTTAACTCCACATCACCCACCACAAACTTATGAGCAACAGCCGGCAGATTCTCCTGCCAAAGTTTTTGAATCAATCTTCCCTGAGAGTCAAGAATACTGATGGTCGTGATACCAGGAGTGGTTAAGTTAAATGACAATACCGAGTTTTCCTGAACCGGATTAGGATAACAACTGAATGCAAAAGGATTTTCGTTGCTAATTTTTATATCTGAAGTTTGAAACCCGACAAAGCGCACGGTATTATTTCCAGAGTTTGGAATGATAAGCGTATCAATTTCTTCGGCATAAGCAATATCCGCCGGTGAACTAAGTCCGCCGGGAACAGTTATGATTTCGCTCACAGAAAAATCTGCGTTGTATCTGGTAATACGGTTCGGGTTCCAAGATGCAATGAAGTAATTGCCGTAATTGTCATTGTCGATGCCATCAATACTACCAACTCCGGTATTGGCAACCACTGTTGACACAGTATAATCAGTCAAATCCACAGATTTGATGCTTGCGGAAGCTCCCCAATTCACAAAAACCAATCTGTTGTTGACTTCATCATAACATATTCCATTCGGCGTAGTAACCGTATTTGAAACGATTTGAACATAGGAAGGATTGACCAAATCAGTAAAGTCAATCTCAAAAATATCCTTCGCGCTGAAATCTGTAACCCAAATCCTGTGATCACCATCGCTGGCCATGCCATTCAAAAACTGGGCACCTGAAATTGTAACTGAAGATAACTCCGCACCGGAAGTGAGATCATAAGCCCGGACATCATCACCTACAATAGCAAATAAAACGTTACCGACTACCTCCATACCGAACTGTGCAGTTGCATCACCCGGCATTTCGCTGATAGGTTCACCCTGATCATCAACAACGAGCACACCGTTGCTATTGCTTATCAGAAACCGATGATTGACAGGATCAAATTCAGCCGATTCAATCGTATTAAAATCCTGTCCGTATGTGGGGACAAAAAAGCAAAAAAAGCAAACAAAAAAGGTGAGGTAAAGAAATTTCATTGCACGAATTTTTTCAAATATCAATATTCCCAGGCAACAGACCAATAAAAAAATCACCTTTCGTGTAAAGCTGGCCGTCTTATTAAAAAAATGCAACATCAACTCGACCAATTTGAAATTTGGTAGAAATAAGTTTTAACAACATAGAATTATCCGATATTTTTGAAACAATGCAACTTTCTCATCATATCTGTGAACACATCGACCGACAGAAACGGATGCGAATCATTGCTTTCCTTTTTTCCATATTCTCATTTCCTGCTATTCATTTCTGTCAGGTCTTACCTGACATTGTAATCAACGAAATTAATTGTGACAATCCCGGTGGCCCAGACAATGCGGAATTCATAGAACTATACGGAATAGCAGGCACCAGCCTTGACAGCCTGTCGATCGTCCTTTTTGAAGGAACAGACAATTTAAGTTATGCAGTGTATGATCTTGATGGATACGTTTTAGATGAATCTGGTTTTTTTGTTTTGGGAAGTCAAATGGTTACCAACGTCGACTACATCATTGCCAATGGCATCATTTCGAATGGCCCGGATGGCATTGCTCTGTTTTACGCAGATGCTTCTGATTTTCCCATTGGCACATTGCCTTCAACGGTTAACAGAGTCGATGCAGCTGTTTATGGAACCAACGATTCATCGGATACCGATCTTATTACCGCACTCGGGCTTGACATGTTCTCATACCTCCAACTAGATGAGACGATTCAAACCACAACTCCTGATTTTTCACTTTCCAAAATACCGGATGGAGGTGATCCTTTCATGTATACCGAATTCGTCTTGCAGGAAGTTACGCCGGGTTCGCAGAACGCTCCGATATGCCAGAGTGGGACGCTGTTGTACAGCGATCTGTCAACAGAGATTACTCTCTGTTCAGATGGCGAAATTCTTCTAGCAACATTTGAAGAAACCAATAACACTGCCGGTGAATTCAGCGCTTATGTTTTAACCACGGCAAATGGCATCATCATAGACACCACAAACATATCAAGCTTTGATTTTAATGGCTACACTGAAGGTACCTATCAGATTTATTCTCTGCACTTCAATGGAGAAATTATTGATAATAGCCTGGCACCGGGAAATAACATTCTCGATGTGAGTGCAGGCTTATGCGTTGATGTTTCTGATAATTTTCTGAGTTTAGAACTGCTCCCATGTGATCTTTGTAATGGAGGTGAGATCAGCTCATCTTTTGGCTATGACGTGGCATTTTGTTCCGGTATCATTCAGGACCCCGAACTATCAAATAGCACAGGTGAAAGCGATTATTTATATTTTGTCACAACCACTGAACAGCTCATAGTTGGTGCCGTCAACGAACAGTTCGATTACAACTCTCTTGCAGCAGGCATTTACCGTATCTACGGTCTTTCCTATTCCGGAAACTTACTTTCTGAAACGATTGAAGCCGGTCAATCTTTATTGTCAGTATCGTCTGATGTGTGCACAGAATTAAGCAGCAACTATATTACACTAAATATTCTTCCATGTCAACCAAATACACCATGTGAAAAAATCTTCATATCAGAATATCTTGAAGGCGAAGCAGGAACGAGAGCTCTTGAACTATTTAATCCTGCGCTTACAGAAGTTGATATCAGCGAATATTCACTTTGGTTGTTTACCAATGGATCAACTGAAGCCTCAGATACGTTGTTTCTGCCAGGCACGCTGGCACCACTTTCCACGCTAGTCATTGCCAACCCAGGAACAGGCTTTGGCAACGGTCTCGCTGACCCCGAACTGGTTGAATCAGCTGACATTGTTGACTTCATTTCCAATTTCACCGGAAATGATGCCATAGAATTGCACTGGTTGAATGAAGTAATTGATGTGATTGGAGTGAGAGGGGAGAATCCTGGTAATCAAACCGGATGGTCAACGCTGAATGGTTCTACAAGCAATTTCGACCTTGTGCGTAAACCTTTTGTTCAAAGCCCGGTATTGGAATGGCAGGTAAGCAGCTTTCAATGGGACGCTTATCCAAACACAGACTACTCAACATTGGGTAGCCACTTCTTCCATCCGTGCAGCGACGAACTTATCGCAGGCTTTTTGCTCGAAAGTATCATGGTGGAAGAATCCGATGACACTTTGGAATTACAGATTCAATGCTTGAATGCAATCGAACCAACAACACTTAACATATCCATTGAAACTGGCAGTTCTGAGCCAGAAGATTACGCCGCTGCAATTCCGGTGAGTCTGGTATTCGATCCAAACAACCTGATACAAACAATTGAGATTTCGATCATGGATGATCTGATACCCGAGACACTCGAGTACTTTACCTTGACACTTTCGACTGATGCTGAGCCACTCTGGACCAATCAATCTGTGCTGATTCAAATCAAACAAAGTGATGCAAATTGCGACGGAGGGATATTAGTAATTAACGAATCCGCTACGATTTCGCAATGTGCAGATCTTGAAAACAATCCATTGCTGATTCAGATAGAAAGTGAATACCCGTCCGCACATTACATGTTTATCATTTCAGACACGAACAATGTTATTGTTGACACTACTTCTGTTAATACCGTTGATCCGGAACAGCTCGGTGAAGGCACATTTCGGATTTACGGTTTGTCTTATTCAGGAGAATTAGATTATACAGGCCTTGAACCTGGAAACATCATTCAGGAAATCACCGCAGATTCTTGCGTTTCCCTTTCTGAAAATTTCATTACTGTAATTCGAAACAATTGTCTCGTCACGGGTTGTGATGCAGGGCAAATCTCAACCTCTGATGGTTCAGTCTTTATAACTGCATGCGTAGCTGGTACAAATCCATTTCTCAATCTGAACAACACAGGACAATCGACGAATGATAGTTACGTCTATTTTCTTACAGACAACACAGGAATGATTGTAGATGCAATATCGGGTAACTGGAATACTGAAGGAACTGAAATTGGAAGCTATCAGATATATGGTGTTTCTTATAACGGTACACTTGATCCCGCAACCATGCAGACCGGCATGCCATTGTCTGGAATTACATCAGATAGTTGTGTATCTGTTTCCGAAAACTCAATCGCATTACAAATTCTGGATTGCCAAGGTCCTACTCCATGCTCCCAACTTTTTTTCTCGGAGTATATTGAGGAAACCGGCTCCAATAAAGCCCTCGAGGTTTATAATCCCACACCGCTGGCCATTGACCTAAGCAACTATTCCATTCGAATGTACGCTGACGGATCCCTGAGTCCGAGCGAAATTCTTCAATGCAACGGCATCATATTGCCATATGACGTATTTGTAGTAGTGTCATCCGGCAACGGAATAGATCCAACTGATCCAATCATTTTGGCTCAGGGTGACACGCTTCACCCGTCAGCAAGTTTCAGCGCCAATGACGCAATTGAACTTGTTCATGCTAACGAAGTCATTGATGTTATAGGAATAGTTGGTGAAAATCCCGGGCAGTTTGGCTGGACATTCGGAAATGCTTCAACGTCGAATCAAGTGTTAGTGCGTCGACCAGAAGTGACAGCACCCAACATTGACTGGGATGTCGTTTCAGGCCAGTGGATTGCATACGACTTTCAGGACTTTAGCCATATTGGTTGGCACGAAGCAGCTGATTGTGGATTCAGCGGATTGCCTGTTGTAAGTTTTATACAAACAAATCTCGATGTTTATGAAAACGCAGGCACAGTCGCTATAGAAATATTTACATCTAATGCCGGTGATCCCTTTGAGATAACCATTCAAGCCACCGGCAGCGCAGAACAAATTCTGGACTATAGCACTTCATTTCCCGTAACTCTGGATGTACCCACAGGAGAGAACACATTAATACTGGAAATCTTCATCGTTGAAGATGCAATGCCGGAAGGAATCGAATTCATCGAACTCTCAGTGACAACGGGAGAAGAAGTTTATTTCGGTAACCAGACATGTATGGTGAATATTGAAGAATTCACCGGCACAAATGAACAAGATAAGCCATTGCTTAAAATCTGGCCAATACCAGCCAGTCAACATCTATACTTGTTATGCAATGAACAGATCGTATCATGTGAAATCGTGGATCAGCTTGGAAAAAAAACAAAAGTTCTGCAGGAATCACCAGTGCAACAAATTCAGATTGATGTATCGAATCTGACTAATGGTGTTTACATCCTGAACATCTCCACCAATGAGGTTCAGATCCGGCAAAAAGCAATTGTTGCCAAATAAAATGTAATCGATTGTTCCTGACTCTCTATGCTATTTCATAATGTTGCAAGCAGTTGTGCTTTCTATATTCGCGTGGATTAATAAAACTCATGGGAAGACTGCATAACCTTGATTATTTAAGAGGCCTCGCCGCATTCGGCATCATGATCTTCCATTATCTATCCTGGACGACCGGTGAATTCAGCGCTTCTTCCTTTATGGGAAGAGTTGGCTTGTATGGCGTTTCCATTTTCTATGTTCTCAGCGGGCTTACACTATTTTATGTTTATCATGACAAAATGAAGCCAGATCTTGAGGACGTGAAGGACTTCTTCAAAAAAAGAATCTTCAGAATATTGCCGTTGCTTTGGATTGCTACAATCATCTCCATATTCGTATTCCATGGCGGAGACGTGACCTTCAAATCATTGTTTTTGAATCTCACCGGTCTGTTTGGATTCGTGCAATGGGACAGCAGCATTGCCACAGGTGCCTGGTCTATCGGAAATGAACTTGTCTTCTATGTTTTTCTGCCTTTGTTTGTTTTACTCAGTAAACGATTTCATTTTGCATTTCTGCCATTCGTGCTGATCGTATTTGCTGTATATGTCTATTTTGCATTTTTTCTTATTGATGGTAGTCTGACATTTGATGATGCACAACAACGGAGCTATTACTTCAACCCATTTAATCAATTGTTTCTTTTTCTCGGCGGCTATCTCATTGGGCTTTACTTCAGAACAAAAAAAGTATCATCAATTAGCAGCTATTTACTGATCCTATCAGGAATTCTTCTTTTTGTTTTTTATCCAGCAGAAGGACCAAGAATACATCTGGTAGAAGGTTGGTGCCGGATGGCCTTGACATTAAGTTGTTTCCTGATCTGCCTTGGATTTTACAAAGTCGATTTTAACCTTCCCGGATTTGCTGGCAATGGTTTTAAAATGCTCGGAGAAGCAAGTTACTCAGTTTATCTCCTGCACCCGATTGTACATCGCCTTATGGGATTTGTAATCGCCTGGTTCAGTGCTCATGTGTTTCATCTTCCGGAAATGGTACGTTTTGGCGCCTCAGTGGTCATCACACTCGTTCTCAGTTATTTTGTTTACCAGTATTTCGAGAAGTATTTCATACGCTTTGGAAAAGGGTCTAACAGACAAGTTCAAAAAACATGAACACATTGCCTTTTGTTGATTCATCCCTACTTCAGGAACTTTCCGCCAACAGCGTGATTCAGAGATTCAAAGCAAATGAAATTCTAATGAATCCGGGAGACCTGATAACCAATATTCCAATTGTTTTAATTGGAAGTATTCGTGTTGTCCTTCAAAATGAGCAAGGAAACGAACACTATCTGTATCACATTTTTCCCGGTGAAACTTGCGCGCTCTCACTCACCTGCTGTCAGTCACAAAAAAGAAGTGAAGTAAAGGCTGTCATCGAAGAAGACTCTGAACTGATGATGATACCTGTCCGGTTTGTTGATGAATGGCATCACTATCCCGAATGGAAAAAGTATATCAGCGACACACAGGCACAAAGATTCTCTGAATTGCTGGAAACCGTTGAGTTAATGGCGCAAATCGTGGATGTTCGCACGATTGATGAATATCAGCAAGGTCATATTCGTGGCTCGATCAATATTCCACTGCAAACGCTCGGAAAGTCGTTTGGCAAAATCAAAAAAGACAAACCGGTTATTACTTGCTGCGCAAGTGGCATGAGAAGTGCTGCAGCGAAAGGCATATTGAAATCAGCCGGATATTCTGATGTGTATAACGGCGGTGGCTGGTCGCGCTTGCAAAAAAAATTATAGAACAATGAGTGCTAATCAGTCATTTCAGGAATTGATCAATGGTGACAAACCAGTACTTGTAGATTTTTATGCCGAATGGTGCGGACCCTGCAAGATGATGAAACCTATTCTTGAAGAGGTAAAACAACAAATTGGTGAGCAAGCATCCGTTATAAAAGTGGATGTTGACCGAAATCCTGCCGTAGCTTCGGCGATGAATATTCGGGGTGTACCCACTTTGTTGATCTACAAAAATGGTAAAGTACTGTGGAGAAAAAGTGGAGTGGTCGCAGCCGATCAACTTACTCAGTTATTGAAACAATATATCAACACATGAAATCAGGAATTGCAAGAATATTGTTCAGTGTATGCATCGCAATAACTGCCGCAGCTTGCGCTCAGACCAATCAGGATAAAAAGGCAAAGGCAGACACACAAATCTCAGAACCCCTTCTTCTGACATCTTCTCAGTTCGATCAAAAAATGAATGAGCTTTCCAATGAACAACTCATAGATGTCCGGACGCCAGAAGAATTTGAATCAGGCTACATTGCCGGAGCCATCAACGTTAACATCTATGATCAAGACTTTCTTCAACAAATAAATAACTTCGATAAATCAAAGCCTGTTATGGTCTACTGCAAAGCCGGAGGACGCAGCTCAGATGCTGCCGAACAATTGAAATCAGCAGGATTTACCGAAATCTACGACTTGAATGGAGGAATTATGTCTTGGACAAATAACAATCTTCCGGTGGCAACAACGAAACCAACCATTGCCGATAAATTCACAGAAGAGGATTACGCCAAATTAATCGCATCTCCTTTACCGTTGCTCATTGACTATTACGCCCCCTGGTGTGGGCCATGCAAAAAAATGGAGCCGGCATTAGAAAAACTGAAGAAAGAATTTGAAGGCAAGGTCAATGTGGTGCGCATCAATGTGGATGATGCAACTGCACTTGCCAAGTCATTGAAGATTGAAAATATTCCGGTCATCACTTATCATAAAAACGGCAAAGAAATAGCCAAAACAACTGGTTTTCAGTCGGAAGAGCAGATGCGCTCAATGATCGCTGAGTTGTTGAAATAAGGCAACTCAGAATTTTTTGCAGATATACGCGAGTGACCTTGTTTAAGATGGAGTCTGAAAGGCAATTGTTTAATTTCGTGGCGTGAAAAATTTCTATTCGCGCGATTTTACTTTGGGTATTCTTGGTGGTGGTCAGCTTGGCCGAATGTTCATTCAGGAAGCGATCAGTTATGATGTGCGCATTGCAGTTCTTGATCCCTCACCGGCCTCCTCTTGCGCTGAAATCGCCAGTGAATTCGTATGTGGCTCGTTCAATGATTTTGATACTGTTTACAATTTCGGCAAAACGAAAGACGTGCTGACAATCGAAATTGAACATGTCAATATTGATGCTCTTGATAAACTGGAAAGTGAAGGCGTCCTCGTTTTTCCCCAGCCTTCATTTCTGAGAATGGTACAAGACAAAGGGGCACAGAAAGAATTTTACCGCATCAATAACATTCCGACCGCATCTTTCAGCCTTATTGCTGGTATTGATGAACTAGATGGAAATCATGCTATGCCATTCATACAAAAGATGCGAAAAGGTGGTTATGATGGAAAAGGAGTCATGGCAATCAGAACAGCCGATGATCTGCAAAAAGCATTTGATGTTCCAAGCGTGATTGAGGAAATGATTGATTTCGAAAAAGAAATCTCAGTAATCATATCTCGCAATAGCCATGGAGAAAAGGCCGTATTTCCTATTGTTGAAATGGAATTCAATCAGGAAGCCAACCTCGTGGAATTTCTTTTCAGTCCGGCCAATATCTCAAAAAAGACTGAACTGGAAGCAATCGAAATTGCACAAAAAATTGTCGACTTGTCTTCATTCGTTGGGATACTAGCTGTGGAAATGTTCGTGACCACTGAGGGTCATGTGCTAGTGAATGAAATGGCGCCGCGTCCTCATAACAGCGGACATCACACAATCGAAGCCTGTGTCACTTCTCAATATGAACAGCATCTTAGGTCGATTTTGAATTTACCCGCAGGTGATACAAGGCTGATAGAACCCGCCGTCATGATCAACCTTCTCGGAGAAAGGGGATATTCGGGCAAGGTTCGTTACGAAGGCCTGGAAGATGCAATGAGCCAATCCGGCGTGCACATTCACCTTTACGGGAAACATGAAACAAAACCATTCAGGAAAATGGGTCATATCACGGTGACAGCTCAGGATTTGCCCTCGGCCATTAAAAAAGCCAGGCAGATCGCAGGAACCGTAAGGGTTATAACCTGATTGTAAGAGTCGCAGAGGATTTTGAAAGGTCCCCTTTTCTATTGAAAAATCGTGAACAAAACGAATAATCTGCCTGCATCGAATAATCAAGCAACAGCTAACTTCGCGATATGAAGCAATATCACGATTTGTTAAAGCACCTTTTGGATAATGGCGTTGCCAAAAGCGATCGGACAGGCACAGGTACATTGAGTGTTTTCGGGTATCAGATGCGTTTTGATCTGGCGGAAGGGTTTCCGCTGTTGACTACCAAAAAACTTCACACCAAATCAATCATACACGAATTGCTCTGGTTTTTGAAGGGTGACACCAACATCCGTTACTTAAAAGAAAATGGCGTTTCAATTTGGGATGAATGGGCTGATGCTGAAGGAAATCTTGGGCCGGTTTATGGCTACCAGTGGCGCTCCTGGCCGAATCCTGACGGCTCACATACCGATCAAATCGCAAAGCTCATCGAAGGATTGAAAAAGAATCCGGACAGCAGAAGACATATCGTAAGTGCATGGAATCCGTCATTCATCGATCAGATGGCCTTGCCACCATGTCATTGCCTTTTCCAATTTTATGTGGCAGAAGGAAAGCTTTCCTGTCAGTTATATCAGCGAAGCTGCGATACATTTCTCGGAGTTCCATTCAATATTGCGAGCTATGCCCTACTCACACTGATGATTGCTCAGGTTTGTGATCTGCAGCCCGGAGAATTTGTCTGGACAGGTGGCGATGTTCATTTGTACACCAATCACATTGAACAAGCTCAATTGCAATTAACCCGCGAATTCCGTCCTTTACCTCAACTCAAAATAAATCCGGAGATCAAAGACCTGTTCGCATTCAGTTTTGAAGACTTTGCTCTGGAGAATTACGATCCACATCCTCATATCAAAGCCGCTGTTGCAGTATAAACTATGAGAATAAAACTGATAGCCGCCATTGGCGAAAACAGAGAACTTGGCAGGAACAACGAGCTACTTTGGCACCTTACCGAAGATATGCAGTTTTTCAAAAATACAACTTCAGGTTACTATGTTATTATGGGCAGAAAAAGCTTTGAGAGCATACCTCCGAAATACCGCCCGCTGCCGAACAGAATCAATGTGATCATCTCCCGCAATCCTGATTATATGTACGAAGAATGTTACACTTGCGGCAGTCTTCAGGAAGCCACCGAGCTGGCTGAGTCACACGGAGAAACAGAGGTTTTCATCATTGGAGGCGGAGAAATTTATCGGCAGGCTCTAACCGATGGAATTGTCGATGAGATGTATCTGACTCACGTCAAGGCCTCATTCCCGGACGCAGATGTTTTCTTCCCTGAATGGCGGGATGAAGAATGGAGTAAGGAAGAACTGCTTAAAATCGATGCCGACAGCCTGAATGAATTTCCATTCAGTGTAGTTCATTACAAAAAAAAATAAACGGGATTTAAACCCTGAGAGCAATATCATGTCATAGGGGAAGAACAACAAAATCAAATCACATGAATACTAAAAATTCGATCTGGCTGGTGGTTGTATTTGCGCTGCTCACCATGGCCTCCTGCAGGCGCGACAGGAAAGAAACGTTGAGCAACACAATTACCGTTGACAATAGCACCGCTGAAAACCTTTATTCAGACTTGTTCAAGGTAGTGGATAATATTTCGTCTACTGAAGATGGTATACGTGAAGACGAAATCGGTTGTATTGATACCATTATCGTTGATACTTTGAGCAATCCACGCAGCGTGCTGATTGATTTCGGAACCGATAACTGTGTTGGCGACGATGGTCGTATTCGCAATGGCCAGATTTTCGTGACCTATACTGGTCGTTATCGTGAAACAGGTACTGTAATCACAGTAACACCGCAGAATTACACTGTGAACGGATACACCCTGGCAGGCACTAAATCAGTTACTAATCTTGGCGAAAATGCCGACGGTGAAATGCAATTTTCTATTGCCGTCGATGGATCGCTCACTGCACCCGGAAATGCATGGACTTCACAATGGGAAAGTAACAGGGTACGAACCTGGGTTGAAGGTCAGTCCACAGCAACCATTTGGGACGATGCTTACGAGATCACCGGGAGTGCTTCAGGAGTAAACCGGAATGGAGTTGCCTACGACATCAACATTGTCAATCCGCTGCGCGCAGAAATAGGTTGCCGGTGGATCGTCAGCGGCTCAATGTTACTTTCACCCGAAGACTATGACCCTCGCACAATTGACTTCGGCAATGGCGAATGCAACAATGGATTCAGTGTAACTGTGAATGGAGAAACCAACTTCTACGGAAGTGAAGATTAAGAATATTTAATTCATTAACATGACCGTTGCAATCTATTTGCAGCGGTCCTTTTTTCGGTTATTGTTCACGAGATTTCAATGCCTATAATTGCTTCATGTTACAGTATTTCCAGGAAGGAATAGCCCACATTACAGACCTTGATGGATACGACCATATGCTTTATCTGGCGGCATTGTGTGCTCCTTTTACCCTCAAAGAATGGAAAACAGCAGCATTGCTGGCAACTGCTTTCACGGTAGGCCACAGTCTGGCTCTTTTTCTCGCATCTCTGGACATTGTTCGATTTCGTTCGGACATTATAGAAGCACTTATTCCGGTCACTATCATACTGACTTGTGTAATTACATTATTCGACAGGAATTACAGGAATCGTGTCGAGCCGAAACAATTCGTCATCACAACAGCATTTGGGCTTATTCACGGAATGGGATTTTCAACATATTTCAGAATGTTAGCCGATGAGAGTGGACAGTTTATTCAAAGCCTCTTACTGTTCAACCTTGGCGTCGAAGCCGGCCAGCTGATCATCATCATCATCCTTTTGGTGGTTTCTTCCCTACTCACTCAGGTATTTCGCACTTTTGACCTAAAAAAGTACAGTTCAATTCTTTCCATTTTGATTGCCGCCGTGGCCGCCTACCTTCTCATATCCAAAATCATAGGAGATTGACAACGTAAACATCATAATTTTGCGCTATCAATAGCACTCTTGAGGAAGTTGTACATACTACCAATTCGAATCTATCAGGCGATTATTTCGCCATGGCTTGGAAGGAACTGCCGGCATGAACCCGGTTGTTCTGAGTATACAGCACAGGCTATTCAGGAGTGGGGAATCTTCAAAGGAACATGGCTGGGTATTAAAAGAATTGCCAAATGTCATCCGTGGGGCTCTGCGGGATATGATCCGGTGCCAAAAAAGAAAACATGAAAAAACAACCATAAAATGAAAAAAATACAACTACTAATTTCTTCTGTTGCATTTACGATCTGGCTTTCGTCATGTGTAACATCCGAGAGCGAAATGCTAATTCAGGCACGCAGTATTCAGGACGGCACTGTTCAATCGGCAACTTCTCTCGATTCTGCTCTGAACAGCAAACTTGCAAAATTGACGGATGAACGCAATATGATGGCTCAGGATTCTACTTTGAGTGCTGACTCATTGAAAATGCAGTCATTCATATTGTTGAAGGGCAAGGTCGAAAATCTCGAGGCGTTGCAGGGAGAACTCAAAAACTGGAAAACAGAACTCAAATTGTTGCCTACTCTACAAGAAATAGAGTCAGGAGCAGAAAATCCATTCGGCGACAAGGTCAATGATCAAGAGATATTGATGGAGATAAAGAAATCGCAGGAAAGCTTCAACACACTGAAAATGAAGGCTGAAACAGCCATGAAATGATGATGCTCCAGCGCCCCAGAAGAAATAGAAAATCACCGGTGATAAGGGATATGGTCCGTGAAACAGAGGTATCTGTATCATCGCTCATTTTTCCATTATTTGTGATCGATGGCAATAAGAGGAAAATACCCATTGCATCTATGCCGGGTATTTTTAGAATGACAGAAGATGAGGTGCTGCGGGAAATTGAATCCTGTATCAAACTTGGTCTTAGATCATTTGTGCTTTTTCCGGCAGTCGAAGATGCATTGAAAGATAAAGTTGCTAGTTATGCCATGCAGGAAAACAACTTTTACCTGCGCATCATCCGTTCGGTTAAATCCCGCTTTCCTGAAGTTTGTCTTATGAGTGATGTGGCAATGGACCCTTATAGCAGCGATGGTCATGACGGTTATGTTGAAAACGGGGCTATTGTGAACGATAAAACTTTACCCATTTTGAATCAAATGGCTGTTTTGCAAGCAGCGGCAGGAATAGATATTATCGGACCATCAGACATGATGGACGGCAGAGTTCAATCCATCCGCGGCGCCCTGGATGATGCCGGTTTTTATGATACATCCATCATGTCCTATACCGCCAAATACGCCAGTGCTTTCTATGGCCCGTTCAGAGATGCTTTGGATTCAGCTCCCAAATTCGGAGATAAAAAAACCTATCAGATGGATCCGGCCAACAAACGCGAAGCACTGATTGAAGCAGCTTTAGATGAATCTGAAGGTGCAGACTTCCTGATGGTAAAACCGGCACTTTGTTATCTTGATATTATACAGACCATCAGTGAAAACACCGCGTTGCCCGTTGCAGCATACAATGTAAGCGGCGAATATGCCATGCTGAAAGCCGCAGCAGAGAAAGGATGGATCAACTATGAACGAGCGATGCCCGAGATGCTTTTAAGCATTAAAAGGGCTGGTGCATCCATTATTCTCACCTACTTCGCTAAGGAATTTGCGGAAATAACATCGAAATGAACTAACTCAAAAAAGAAAGGGCGGTAATCATGTGATTACCGCCCTTTCTTTTTTGATATCATCAGTTTTGAATACTTTCAACTTAGTTGATGCCTTACCACTATATCATGCATTTCTCACCAATTCAGCTAAGGAAGCAAACTGTTCGGAAGTCATCTTCAGTCTCTCGCCACTAAAATTAATGTCGCCCATTGTGTTCATTGGTACCAGATGCATATGTGCATGCGGAACTTCCAGACCAATTACTGCAACACCAATCCTACGACAGGGTAACACTTTTTTCAATTTCACTGCTATCCCTTTGGCGAATAAATTGATTTCAGAGAGCAGGTCTTCTTCGAGATCGAAGAAATAGTCTACTTCAACTTTTGGAATCACCAGTGTGTGGCCTTTGGACACAGGGGTAATATCTAAAAATGCGAGGAACTTGTCGTTCTCAGCAATTTTATGACATGGTATTTCACCGGCAATGATTTTTGAAAATACGGTTGCCATTAGCGGGAAATTTCCAGGATTTCGAATTGAACTTTTCCGGCGGGAATTTGCACTTCCGCAATTTCACCAACCTTTTTGCCCAAAAGACCTTTTCCAATGGGTGAATCAACAGATATTTTCTTCTCTATAAGATTTGCTTCATTTTCGGCAACCAGCGTGTATTCCATCACAGCCTTATTGGCCATATTCTTGATTTTCACCTTGGAAAGAATGAATACTTTGCTCGCATCCATATGTGTATTATCGATCAACCTCGCGTTGGCAAGTAAATCATCCATTTTGGCTATACGCGCCTCGAGAAGCCCCTGAGCTTCCTTGGCGGCATCATATTCAGCATTTTCAGATAGATCGCCCTTATCGCGCGCTTCTGCAATCTGCTGCGAAATTTTAGGTCGTTCAACCATTTTCAGATGATGAATCTCATCTTTCAGCTTTTTTAATCCTTCGGCTGTGTAATAGGCAATATGTGACATGGCATTTAGTATGACGTTAAAACAGACAAAAAGAGAAAACCCTGGTAAGGGTTTTCTCTTTTTATTATGACAAATTTAATTAAGAAAGATCAGATGTCAATGTGCAGTCCGATCGAATGCACTCCGGCGAAAGGATTGGTCACGCGGTATGAATAATCAAGACCGAGCAACGTTCCAGATTTTCCGGCTGGAATTTGCACAGTAAAACCACCTGCAGGACCTGTGAACGCAGTCGTACGGTCGTCGTCTGAGGTAATTTTAGCTTCGTACTGATATCCGCCGCGCAAAATAAAGCGATTGTTAAATGCATATTCCGCTCCGAAAGCAAACTGGTCACGTGTGAAAGAATTCGACGTGAACTGAAGATTCGCAGTCAGTTTTGACTTTTCACTGAAATTGAAGTCATAAGCAAAACCAACGTTTACCATCGACGGTAATTCGAACTTTTCAGATCGCATATCCACATTCAGAGAAGTGGTATTTCCTGAACCTGTAGAAATTGTTCCATCTATCGAGAGACCATCACCGCGGTAACGCATTGGCGGCCCAACATTGCGCAATGAAATTCCGAAACGCACATTGTCCTTTTCTCCCGTAACATAGCGGATACCTGCATCAAAAGCAACACCCTGAGCCTTCACATTGTAGATTGCCTCTGTCACCAGACGGGCAGTTATACCCGCATATATACTCTGAGAGAAACCTTTGGCGTAGGACAATCCGATATTGGTGAATGTCGGCGAAAAATTACCTATACCTCCTTCAGGCAAATCGGTTTCAGTGATCATGATTTCACCGAAGCGCATGTTTGACACCGTAAGACCAAGCACACCATTTTCACCAACGCGCTGACCAAGACCAAGCGCGTTGATCTGAATACCCGTTCCAACGAGATATTGATTATTGGAGAATGTCAGATCCGTTTTTCTGGTGAAGGCTAATCCGGCAACATTGAGCAAAGTTGCTTCTGCTCCATTTACGGACGCCATCGCTGAATTTGCCAGAGCTGAGTTCCTTGCCCACGGATTGATGAGCAACTGGCTCGCACCGGCAGATCCGGCACGGTCAGGATTTCCGGCAAATACTGATTGTGCAGCTGCCAAAGTTGCTAATACTATGATTGAGAGCTTCTTCATATCAAGCTATTGATTTCTGTGATTATTGATTTATTAAAACGAGTCAAGGTCAATTGGTCGCATTACACCGAACCACTTCAAAATTTTCTCCCCGACATTCGGCACGTTTACGTGAATGATGTATGTACCGCTTGCGATCGGAATATTTTTCTGATTCTTTAAATCCCAATCAAGTGAAGTGGTTGGGTCACCCTTTTTGAACTGACGAATCATTGTTCCATTCAAATCATAAATTGTCACAGTACACTCAAATGGAAGATTTGTAATCTTCACCCGGTTATCGAGCTTGTTGGTTTCATAAGTGCTGAATGCGTAATATGGATTAGGTACAATATTGATCATATCCAGCACGCTCTCCAAAGTTTCTGTGCTTCCGGTAATCGGAGCAACACTCTTTGTTGAGAATGAATAAAGATTGTTCCAATCGTTCTGAGAAGTCTCAAATGCCTCAAGCGCCACACCCTGGGCGCTATACTTTTTGTATTGCTTGGCAACTCTCAACCTTACCCGAGCTTCATTCGGAATTAATCCTTCCTCGATTGTGTTGAGTCCAAAAGCCAGAGAAGAACCAACCCATGTGCAGGCGCGATATGCTTTTTTCAGATCTCCTAATGAAAGACCGTTGTTTGAAAGCCTGTTAAACAGAAACGAACCTTCATCATATCTAGGGCAAAAATCCGCTTCAACATCTTCCTGATCAGCCGGATCGAAGAATGATTCAGAACGAATATTCTTGAATACATAAATCCAATGCTGACCACCGAATAACGCCTGTCCATCTGATCCGTAAAGACGACCACTTGGATTCCATATCATGTCATCACCGTTCTCGCCAACAAGCCATGAGTCTTCACCGAAAGCGATATTGAGTCTTTCACCTGTTCCCATATCGATGGCATAGCCAGGGAACCAACCCATACCCCAGTTACTTACTAATTCGCCTTCGGCTGCGACATAGCCATTGTCACCACTTGCGCGGCCATTTTTATCGACTGAACGCGCTTTGCGGGGACGCATCTTCTCGGGATTACCAAATGCCCCGTCGAATTGATCTTCTGCCAGTTCAGAAATAGATTGCATTTCAAGAACCACGCTGCGAGTCCACTTACTCTTATCTGAAGTGAAAACGATGTCAACGTTGTTCAGTCCCTTGATATTACCGATGAATTCTGTTCCAATGCTTGGAGAAAGGTCTCCTGCAATGTCTTCTGATGTTGGCGCGGCAATGTTCAACCACTCACCTGTAGAAAGCTGAGCAGAATAGCCTGCAAGGCAATATGGAGACCAGGTGCCGCCGAGAACTTTCTCATATACTTCACCTGCATCTGTGAGTGGTGCACCAGTTGAACCATCACCGTAGTCGGAATAAATAGCTTCTTCTTCCGGGGTATCTTCAGCTGTTTCGACAGAACCAGCGCGAATCCAGTTCAATTCAGTGAAACCATCATTGTCAGGAATTCCACCCAACCAAGGATTCAATGGATCTGCAAAAGCCAACTCAGCGTCCAGCAGATCAGTATAGTGACGAATCACTTCACCGTCTTCATTGAAATACTTATACTGACCCCAACTAATTGAGAAACCGTAATCAAGTATCAAATCCTCAGAAAGGGTTTCAAATGACCGATATGAAGAATCCATTTCACCTGTGGTTTCATTTTCGAGAACCCAGTACATGAATTCAGGTTGGTAATCCTCTTCTATATTTTCGCTTGTATCGCGCAGATATAACTTGAAATCAGCAGGCTGCACACGCAAAGGATCTACAATCTTTATACTTACAGGGCCTGCACCAGGAACATATTCTGCCTGATCGATAGTATATGGAGGTGACATCAATGCAGATTCAGTAGCAGCCGACAGTGCAAGCAGGTTGGTTCCGTTGCCGGTTCCTTCAATTCTTGTGATGGGCACTCCACTTCCGTATTCTGAGTTAATGATTGTACCACCTGCCTCAGGACTAACGTTGTGAGGAATAGCAGCAATTCGTTGCACCGCTCCTACCGCACTCTTACGTGAAGCCTTGAATACATCATCCTGACCAGTGCCAAATGCCACATTGTACTCTTCATAGTTGTTATATCCATATGCAATTACCATGAAATAATATGTCTTGTGATTGATAAGAGCGTTCGACCCTAAAGCGAATGCATCTGTAGTTATTCTGAATGAAGTCTGGATTCCGAGGTTTTCACCTTGAACCATCAAAGATGGAGTGATGAGACCGGTGGTTTGATCACGATTATAGTTGATGATATTGGTGACATCGTTCTGTACGTCACATTGCGCGATAAGTCTTGCTTTTGTTACTTCACTTAAATCCGCATTGCTTACTTCATCGTTGAGCAACTGATAAACGAGGTATCCTTCAAAACGATAGCTGCGTTCTTCATCAGAATAACTATCAGGAATAGATGGGTCAAATTCAAAATATTCTTCTCGGTAGTTGTTCGAGCCCGGATTGTTATTTGAAAGCATCAGAATAATTTCACGATCCAATTCCTGTACTGCAACATCCGGAGCATCAGGACCATTCACCAATTCGAAACAATTGTCGAACAGTGATTGCGCTTTATCATCAGCAAGACGCAACAATCCTACGCTTTCATATGGATCGCCACCAATAGAACGGGCCCAAACCACACCTAGTGTAATGTTGTTGTAGTCGCCTGGTTCAAGTGTAAATGGTCCTGCAGACTGAATGAAACGACGGTCACCCAACTGGTTTCCTGCTGTCTGCTCAGTCCATGGAATTGACGATGCAGGAGGCGGTGTGCCAAAAGTACTCCAATTAAATGGGTCTGTATCGCCGGGGAACATATACTGTGCAGGAAGTCCAGATATTACACCGGCTCCTGAAGAACCATTTCCTCCGAAAAGCATTTCCTGACCGTTCTTCCAAATACCACGCATGTAGTTGTAATAATGCTGGGGAGTATTTGGTTCACCAAAAGTCTGATTCTGATTGTTCAGATAATAAACGAACCGGCGCATTCCGAAACGCTCATTATCCACGATAGAATCTCCATATCCAATTCCAAGGCCTTTGTAAGGAATTCCAAGAGAATCGATGGCTGCAAGAATATCCGTAGTGAGCGGATTCGCAAGGGAGTCAGAATCCTGATATGGTCCTTCGAAAAAGTCAACACCAACCGCCGGAGGATTAGCGCCATAACCAAGAGATCCAAGTCCTGCCTCATCAAAAGCATCACCATTGTAGCAATAACCGAGTCCACGCTGCACGTCGCAACCCACATAGTCATCATTTGCAAAACCCATGTCAGGATCCACCCAAGAACCGAAATAAGTTTCGGTGAGAGTTTGTGAACCCTGATTGATCAGCACATAATTCAGGAAGGTCATATTGTTCACTTCATCGTTGGTAGTGAAAGCAAAAGCCTGCGCTCTTACTTCCATTCCGATGGCCTGACCTTGCGATTCGGTGTGAATATTTCCTTTATCGTTGAAGATCCAGTAATAAGTCTGGTCACCAAACAATGGAATCTGATCTTCACGACGACGCTGAGCGCAATCAATTTCGCGTTTGTAGTCATACCAAGGGTAATCACCTAATTCAGGCTCATACACACCATTGGTGTTGAAGTCTTTGAACGGAGCCAGATAGAAATCCTGACCTGCAGCTGTGTTACCATGCGCCGGATATGACAAAAAATAACTTGGCATGGTGTAACCGTCGGGAAATACTTCAGCTATTGCTTCGGGAGATGCGCCACTTACAACAAGTTCCCAATAGGTATTGTGACGAATTGCATCCTCCTTCAGCGAAACACTGAATTTATCATATTGAATACAAGTTTCAGCAGTAACCTCAGCTGTTCCATCATTGGTTAGCGGGCCTGTCCAATAATCATTTCCATCAGCGCGGAATTTAACCGCTGCAAGCTTCAGGGTTTGGTCGAGAGACCTTCCACCCATCCAGAGTCCTCCTGCATAAATCGCTGAAACGCCACCACCCTTCGGTACTTCATAAGCGGCAGTTCCATCTGCACGATTCTGCCACATGTTTCCACCGGTTTCGATAGTTGCCCTCACGTTATTCCACTCAAGATCCAGCAGTGCGGTTGCCGGTGCACAAGATGCAGCGCGAACCTCTTCATCCTGCGCATTGCCGCCATTATTGGTAGCAATGCCCGGACCGGAACCCTGCGAACCGCCAACGTATTTATACGCCGATGCGGTAATTGACATAAAAAGTGCAAGTGCGAATGTGCTTACTTTCTGAACTATATTCATATTCACCATTTGTTGAATTCTATTCTTGAAATTTAATCTTTAAAAATCCAGTCTTACACCAAGACGTATCTGACGAGGCTGCCCGAGACGATTTGGATCATTCACGAACATGCTGTAGTAATTGCGGAAACTATCCGGATCATTCTGTTGTTCAATAATCTGTTGAGCCTGAGCTGATGCCAGATAACCATCATCCTCCGCAATACCAGTGAAGCGGTGCACAGCGCGGATATTTTTCGTGTTCAAAAGGTTGGTTACCCAGAGATATACGTTCAGACTTGCAGTCTTTTTCTTTTCTCCATCCTTGCCAAACTGCAGGTTGAAATTGCGGTCAGCATTGAAGTCAACTGTAAACTGCCATGGAAGACGAGCTCCGTTGATTGTTCCTTCGGTGCTTGGTGTAATCTCTCCGGTTACAGGAGTGGCAAACTGCTGAGGTGTGTATGGAGTACCTGAACCCAGATTAGCAATAAAGTTAAATCCGGTGTTACCGAATACTTCGAATTCTCCGATGCGTGGACCATTGTAATCAGACCCTCCGCCAAAACGATAATCAGTTGTCAAAATGATTCTGTGACGCTGATCATAGTTGAATGGATTGATGCTGCGTAAGTTTGGAATACCGGCGTTGATAAGTGCTGCCTGAGATTGGGTAGTTGAACCTGTTCCATCGGCAAACTGCAATGTGTAGGAAGCGTTCATCCTTACGTTACCCGTGCGGCGGAGATCGTAAGTAATAGTCAATCCCTTTACAGTTCCAAAGTCGATGTTGTCGAATGCGCGGTAGGCAGTAGGATATGCACCCTGGAACTTCCTGATTTGAATCATGTTTCTCAATTCGCGGTAGAAAGCTTCAATTTTCAAAGATGAAGTTTTCGAAAGTACCTGCTGGAATCCAAGTGCATAGTCCACCGTTCTTTCAGGCTTCAAGGCCGGATTGTTGATCAACGGATTGTTTTGGAATCTCATATTCAGATAATCCGTTGGGTCGAAGCGTGAACGCTCAACAGGACGCTGGGTCAATACATCATAGTGAGCGAAGAATGTTGCCTCATCAGAAATCGGGAACGAAAATGCGATACGCGGCATAATGTTCACAGCCGGCTTGTAATCTTCGAAAGCACCAGAAGTCAAAGGAGCATCTTTGTTTACTTTCAAATATGGTTTTGGATTGCTTGAACCACCAATTACTGATGGGTCGGCTACCAACTGACCTATTGCATTGTACCAGTCGTTGCCATCGCGATATCCCAAGATGCTTGTTGGATTGTTCAAGTCATCCACGTACACAACATAGTCATCTCCGATGTTGGAAGGATGAGCTCCTAATGTGCTCACTTCTCCGGCAGTAAACGCCTCACTTACAACAAATGCATCCTTCAGTACCGGCTGATTGGCATCATAACGGTCAATACGCACACCGAGGTTGAAAATCAGGTCATCGAACGCGAATTTATCCATGATATAACCTGAGGTATAAATTGGTTCGAACGCACCGATCGGACGAGAGAAATAGCTTCTTCCACCTACCTGATATGTTTGTGAGAAGAAATCCTCAATAGTGGGCTTGCGGCCGGTGAGTTTGTTTCCATGGTGATCGTATCCGTAATACGATACATACTGATTGCCCTGATTTAACAATTCATCAGGATTGAACATATCAATACTCAAGAATTCCGGATCCAGATTGTCTACGTTCAGGTAATCCCCGCCGCGTGGATCGAGTCCGAGCGCTTCACGAAGATTGTAATCAAATTCGGCCTGATTGGTTTCACCGACAGCAGTATTGTAATAAACGTAATAATATCCATCGCGGTAAACTATGGTAGAATCATAACCTACACCTTGATTGTCGATCTTTTCAATGTGTGAATTCGCAGTCAGACGTGCCAGTGTCCAGAGACCAACCGGTGCGACTGAATAACCTGCATCGCGGCGCTGCTCAAATTCGAATCCAAGCTGAATAGCGTGGTCACCAATGTCGGCAGAACCGGATCCACTAACGCGGAACTGGCCTGTCGTTCCCACAGAATAGTTGTTGCTCTGTGTTCCGATGTAGCTCCACAAACCATAAGTACCAATTGGACTATCACCATTGCGAAGACCATTTGCAGCCGTGATATTGTTCAAAGTTGAAGAAGGGCTTGCACCCAAAGCATTGATGATACCCTGCTGATCCAAGAATATCTGATTGCGGTCGCGGATTAAATTGCCATTGGCATCAGTCAATAATGCCTGAGCTAACCCAAATGTCGGAAACTGCTCAGCACCGACAAAATACTGACTGGTAATTGAAGCCAAATCAGGATTGTAATCAGAAGGTGTGTAAAGGATATTCATATCCTGAAAACCTGTTTGCTGAAACCATGAGTTGTACAGCGGATTTACCTGATAGGTATTCCCCTGCAAAATATCAAAGTAACCCACGTGACCATATTTGAATAATTGATCACCATGAGTATCATCCTCACTTCTACCTGTTGTGCGGGTGTAATCGACCATTACACTGTAGAAGATATTGCGGAGATTTGATGACTTGGATTCTTCGCCATCTGCATTCTTGAAACGCTGGCTGAATTTCACATAAGCCCTCCAATCCAGATTGGTGTTCAACTGGTTGTTTTCCCAATTCATCAATGAATTACCTCTGGCCCCGTCATAACCGCGATTGAAAGCTGCTGTTCCGCCAAGGGTCAAAGTCATGTTCTCAGTCGTGTTCACGTCAATCTTGGCAACGAGATTGGCTGAACGATTTCTAACATTCATCCTTGTTGGAGTCGTTTCAAAATCGGCGGGTGTAAAGAAGTCAGCATTGTAAAGCACACCTGTAACATTTCCGGCTTCATCCAGATTTGGTCTGATTGGATTGGCCAGCAAACTTTGGCGCGAAGCTTCTTTCATGCGAACAACTCCGCCAAACTGAGCATCACCGTCTACGATATCCGTATAGTTACCTGAAACAAAGAATCCGAGAAGTGGGCGCGTTTTTTCGCCACTTTCATTTTTCTTAAAAACCAGTGGGCCGGAAAGAGATCCTTCCAGAAGGTTATAACCGAATTTATCCAGACCGCGCACTTCATCTCCAACCATAAAGCCGGAAGTAATAGCTTCAACTCCCCCGGTAAACTTTGACGAAGCATTTCGAAGAGAAACGTTGATTACACCACCGGTCGCGTCACCGATATTAGCTGGAATACCACCTGTAATTACCGATATTTCTTCAACAGCAGACTTAGGTAGTGCTGAAGAACCGCGAACTTTTATACCATCGATATAAATCCAGGTTGAACCCTCACGGGCACCGCGGATAGAAATACCACCACCAGTATCGGTAGCACCGGCAACTGTTGTTGCAAGACCTGATACCGAACGGCTAGGCATATTCTTCAAATCCTCCCGGGTAATTGTACCCCCTGAAGATCCGCCATCCTTGTCGATCAAAGGGACCTTGTAATCATAAACCTCAACGGTGGTCAATTCCACACCGGCGAGCATCTGGGCATCAAGATCGGTGATTTTACCAGACTTAATGAGCACGCCCTTTGTTGTCTGAGGCTGATAGCCTACAAACTGGAAGGTCACGTCATAGGTACCTGGTTCCAGAGGTTTAATGGAATACTTTCCATCAAAATCCGTGGTTCCCCCGTTGACCACATTCCCGTTTAGTGCAACGGTGACCGTTACATAAGGAAGGGGTTCTTTTGTGTCCTTGTCTACAACAGTTCCGTTAAGCGATCCCACATTGGTTTGAGCCAGGGATGCAGTTGCAGCGAAAAAAATAAGTGCAAGTAATGCGTAAAACTTTTTCTCCATAGGAGACTGATTAAGGTGTTTTTAATAAACTGGTCTAAAAAACAAGCGGGCGCTAAAATATCTAAAGTCGATACATTTTTAACACCCGTTTTCCGTCAAAGGATCGCAAAGAACAAAGGATTTTTGGTTTTTCACAAATCTTTTTTTCTTCGAAATACAACTAACTGAAAACCTGTAATTTGCTAAAAAATGCAAACAAATTTACGCAACCTTATCCCCCAAGATTAAAAAACTGGTCGGCACAAAAACCCAAAAATTACATTTCAGCAGGGTCTAAAAATGCCGTTGCTTCAAATGTTGAATACGAAAATGAACTGAGAAGTGCCGGAATTTGATTCACCGGGTGATTAGAGACTTTCTACTTTCTTTTCTTCCTGAACCAACGTTTGTACCAGGGTACGTCCTTTCCCCAAGAGTGTCTTTCTGCTTTCTTCAGGTTTTTTTTCATGCGCTTACGGGTCTCTTTTGTCTGAATGTCCTTGTGATGCTCTCTTCGCAACTTGTCTTGTTCCTGCATTTTCTTTTGAGCCGCAGCTTCATCCTCGGCAGCCTTCTTTTGACCGTCCTCAGCAGTAATCTTGTTCCTTTCGCGTTCTTTCTGAGCCCAAATGGATTGCGAAAAAGTCGAAAGAAAAACTATCAGTAACAGATGTCGGATAATAGTCATGGCAGCAGAACGCATCATTTATTGAATTCGTATGAAAATTTTGTGATAATGATGTCGTGTGACTGAAGATCATGGTCCAGAAATGCTTCCACCAACATGGTTTTCGTGTAAAGAACTTCTATTTCACGGATCATACTCTTGTCTTCGAAGTAATTCACTTTTTGGAGATTTCCCAGTTTATCATAGATGAAAGTCTGACTTTTAACCATGGCAGACATGTTGTCTTTTGTCTGAATAGCGGAAACCCAGCCTTGTTCATTGTAGGTGTATGACCGAGTTGTGGTCTTCCCGCTCATAATCAACTCTTCCGTTTCAGTTTCGATATAGCCCGCTTGATTTTTTGAAATGGTCCAATTTGAATAATGCAATCCGTAATTGTTGTAAACACTTTTATTGGTGATACCATTTTGCTGGTCCCGCCATGCGAATGACTCAGAGTTGATGGTTATGACTTGACCCGGCATGAGTTTGCCAGAATTGGTAGAAATATTTTCTGCGGTGCCGTAGTCAAGCCTGATCAATTTACCCTGTTCATCGTAGTTGTAGTTGGTCGTGAAATAACCGCGATTCCCAGTCTCCTCTTTTTGATACACTTCTCCTATATCATTGCGGTGGTATCGAATGCTCAAACTATCCACAAGGTTAAAAACAGAAGAAACTTTATCCATCTGTTGCAACAGCCCAACATCGTTGAATCGGTATACCACCAAATCAGGCCTCTGTTCTATAGGGCGGTTTGGGCGCTTGATGCTGATAACACCGGTAATGGATCTTATTTTATTCAGCCAAAGAAATTGCTGGCTGAAAAATATCTCTTCCCGGAATGCATTGCCATTTCGGTTGTCGATGATCTGTGCGCCGGCGTTCGGGCTGTCTGTAAAAGACATCAACACCATGAGGGCAGCCATATAAATAACACGGCTCAATGATGTCCTATTCAACAATTTTATTTTCATTGATAATTTTTATGGCCGCCTGCACAGTGTTCACAGGAGGAAAACACGAACGGCCGCTGCAAACATAAATAGTGGTGTTTGCTTTAAATCTGCCCTTCAGCAGAGGCAATTCACTATCCTTTGTTGATGCCGCTATCAGCGACTGTGGCAAGTATTGCTGATGTATGAATTGTAATTCATTCCGAATATCGCTTCCGCAAATGGCAATTTCAAAATGAGGTAAACCAAGTCTGGCAAATAGAATTAACCAATTGCTATATCCCGAAGCCACTTCCAACTGAGGCAAAACATTGCGAAGCATTTTGTCTGAAATTTCCGCATATCGGGCTTCACCTGTGAGGTGCGATAGCCTGAACAACGCATTGGCCATTGTGCTGTTGGATGAAGGAATTACGTTGTCCTGCACTTCTTGCTTGCGGGTCAACCACTCACTGCTTTTTGCTGTGAAAAAGAATAGGTGGTTGTCTTGATTAAAAAACTCGCGTATTGCGGAACTTACAATTCTATTCGATATGCCAATGTATTTTTCATCACCTGTAGCTTCGTACAGATCAATAGCTGCAGTTGCCATGAAAGCGTAGTCATCCAAAAAACCTTCAATCGATGGAATATCATGGGTTACCTGATGCCAAATTTTTTCATCATCACGAAATGTCTTTTCAAAAAGCACCTCAAAAGTTTCTTTCGCCAAATGAAGGTATTCTTCTTTCATTGATGAACGATAACAATCACAAATTCCGGAAATGAGCATGGCATTCCATGAAGTGATACACTTGTTGTCAAGGCCCGGTCTTATGCGCTCGTTCCTTTTACTCAAGAGCTTTTCGTTGATAACGGTTATCTTTATTTTGAGCTCAGCAAGAGGAATTTTTTCTATGGTTGCAAACTCATCATCAGTCGTATTTCTAAGTAAAATATTCTGGCCATGCTCCCAAAATGCTTCATGATTTATCCGATAATATTTCAACGCAAGAGAAGCATCCTGCCCGAACAAATCTTCTATTTCCTTGTGTGTCCATGTATAGAATTTACCTTCCTCACCCTCACTATCGGCATCCAATGCAGAATAATACAATCCATTAGAGGACTTCATTTCTCTGTTGAGCCAACCTAAAGTTTTTTCAATTGTTTCCAGAAACAGGTCTTCCGGTTGAAATCTGTGCGCATGCGCGTAAACTGAAAGCAACTGTGCATTGTCATAGAGCATTTTCTCGAAATGCGGAACTTTCCACGAATGATCAACACTGTAACGGGAGAATCCGCCACCACATTGATCGAAAATCCCACCGAGGGCCATCTTACGCAATGTATTCAGGGCATGATCAATGGCGCCTTTGTCTTGCCGCACTGCTCCATAATGCAACAACAATTCGATATTGTTTGGCATCGGGAACTTTGGTGCCCGGCGATTTCCGCCTTTGTCCAGATCCCAAAATTTTGACCAATGCTCCATTGCATTATCCAAAAACTCCGGATCAAAAACACCATCATCTGTCTGATCAGGGATGATACTCAATTGTGTGATTCCTTCATGCAAACGACCCGCATAATCAACCACTTTTTGAAAATCATTCTTAAAAACATCATGAAGATTTTCAAGCACATTCAACCATTGTTGCTTTGGAAAATAGGTACCGCCATATACCGGACGACCATCAGGTAATGTAAAGACGTTTAACGGCCACCCCCCTTTTGATCCCATAAGATGGACCGCGTCCATATAAATACTGTCAATGTCCGGTCTTTCTTCACGATCCACTTTGATGCACACAAAATGCATGTTCATGAATTCCGCACATTCATAATCCTCGAATATTTCGTGTTCCATAACGTGACACCAATGACAGGAACTGTAGCCAATGGAAACCAGAACGAGTTTGTTTTCTTCTCTGGCTTTTGCCCATGCTTCATCACTCCATGAGAACCAATTAACAGGATTTTCTTTATGTTGAAGCAGATATGGACTTGATTCACCTGAAAGTTTGTTCATACTCAGTTATTATTCAGCTCCTGTAAAAGCTTGGAAATTTCTTCCTCCAGTTTGCTGCGCATCATCATTCTGCGCAAAATTTTACCGCTGCTGTCAACCGCCATGAAGGTAGGAGTACCGGAAACCGGAAATCGTTTACTGAAGTCTTTTCTGTTTTCATAGCTGAGATAAACATCAGACCAGGGTGAATTATTTGCAGTAGCCTGAATGCGCCAATCCGCCTCGTCTTTGTCTGTACCAATGCCATATATCGTCAATCCTTGTCCCGTGTACTTATCATATATTTTTCTCAGTTCGGGATAAAACTCCCGGCAATGACTGCAGGTGCCTTTCCAGAACATGATGATGGTCAGTTTATGATCACGGATCACTTCTTCAGAAGAAATTTTTGTGCCTTTGAGATCAGGCAAATTGAGGAATTCAATTGTATTTCCGGGCTTACATTTTTCAAGAGCAACAAGTAAATTTCTGGTCGAATTATCGAGGTGATCGCTTTCCGTGCAATCACTCGAGTGCCATGTGATCAAATAGGACAGAGCAGCTTCATTCTTGTGATCGATCATTTTTTCGAGTAGAAATTTGAACATCCAGGCTGTCATTTCTTCACTCACAAGTGCCTTTTTCATGAGCACGTCGATATATCTTTCTTCAAGACCTTCTGCCTTAAAATAATTGAATCCAATATTCAATCTTCGAATCATGGCGATATGATTCATAACAGTGGAGCGGTTCAATTGCCACCGTTCAAAAGCATTGAAATATTGAAAATGATAGAGGCTGTCAACAGGGTAGTCCGAAGGCGGCAATGGCAGAGGCATAATTCCGCACAATACTTCCGATGTATAAGTTCCTGGATATGTGTTCATAACCTGCCGGCACCTGGATGCCAGTTGCATTTCTTTGTCAATCATGGCTTTCTCATCACGCTTCAAAGAGTCAGGATTCAGGGTTACTTCGTTGAACATATCAGACAAGCTGGCATAAGCTTCATCCTCTTCTGATCCAGATATTTTTATTGCTTTACCGGAAAAAGCAGAATAATGTTGAACAACGCGAATTCCGTCGCGGGGTATTTTTTCAACGATTACAATAAAATCGGCCCATTTTTTAGGGTCATTAGCGAATCTTAATCGGTACTGCCCTGATCTTTCAAAATTGATGGAAGCGATGAATTTGTTTCCGGACTGCGGTTTCAGGTTCGACACATTTTTCCAGCCATCCTCATGAAATGATTCCAACATGAGCTGACTTACCACCGGAGGAAGATCATTGATCTGAACTTCAATTGGTGTCTGGGCTGAAATGCTCAACACTGCAGCCATTTGCACCAAAAACAAACAAAATGAACTTCTGATACCCAACATTTTTTTTCCTTATTGTGCAAAGGAACAACTATCAGACCAATTCATCATCATTTCTTGTTGAAGAAGAACAGAGTTAGTCCAAAGCATTAACTTCGTGCGCTCAAATAAGTACAGTCATGCAAGACACCAAAATTTTCGAGTTAATTCAGCGAGAGAAAAATCGCCAGCTGCAAGGAATAGAACTGATCGCATCAGAGAATTTCGTGAGTGATCAGGTGATGGCTGCAATGGGCAGTGAACTCACCAACAAATATGCGGAAGGACTTCCGGGTAGACGTTATTACGGCGGCTGCGAGGTAGTCGACGAAGTGGAGCAGCTGGCCATTGACCGTTTGTGTCAATTGTTTGGCGCAGTCTGGGCAAATGTTCAGCCTCATTCCGGAGCAAATGCGAACAGTGCAGTTATGCTCGCCTGTTTGAAACCAGGCGACACGATTCTCGGTCTTGATCTTTCACAAGGAGGTCATTTAACCCATGGGTCTCCGGTCAATTATTCAGGTAAACTATA
Organism: Crocinitomicaceae bacterium; assembly: GCA_040381475.1. Taxonomy (GTDB): domain Bacteria; phylum Bacteroidota; class Bacteroidia; order Flavobacteriales_D; family Sanyastnellaceae; genus JAIBBG01. The sequence goes on from JBEIHH010000008.1 coordinate 43,496, forward strand.
CAGAGCAACCTTCTACGGTGTCAATCGTGAAACGGGCAGAATAGATATGCAGTCGGTTGCTGAAATTGCTGAAAGAGAAAAACCAAAAATGATCATTTGCGGTGCTTCAGCATATAGCCGTGACTGGGAATACGAAGCTTTCAGAAAAATTGCTGATCAAGTTGGCGCGATTCTGCTTGCTGACATCTCTCATCCGGCAGGCTTAATAGCCAAGGGATTGCTCAATGATCCGCTGAAACACTGCCATATCATAACCACAACAACGCACAAAACCCTGAGGGGACCGCGCGGCGGAGTGATCATGATGGGTAAAGATTTTGAAAATCCATTTGGTATTAAAACTCCTAAAGGAGAATTGCGCATGATGACTTCTCTCCTGGATAGTGGTGTATTTCCGGGCATGCAGGGAGGACCCCTTGAGCACGTCATTGCGTCGAAGGCTGTGGCATTCGGCGAAGCACTGCAGCCTTCTTTCAGGCTTTATGGAGAGCAGGTCATCAGAAATGCTTCTGCTCTTGCTTCTGCACTTGTATCAAAAGGGTATCAGATTGTAAGCGGAGGAACGGACAATCATTGTTTCCTGATTGACCTGAGAAACAAAGGAATTACCGGCAAGGAGGCAGATGCCGCGCTCATGGCTGCTCACATCACAGTCAATAAAAACATGGTGCCATATGATGATAAATCACCCATGGTGACGAGTGGTATCCGAATCGGAACTCCTGCAATTACTACAAGAGGACTGAAGGAAGTTGACATGGAAACTATTGCTTCATTGATTGACGAATCATTGATGAATCGTCAGGATTCTTCTGTTCTAAACAGTGTTGGCAAAAAAGTGAGTGAGATGATGCAGCAGTATCCTCTTTTTGCCATGTATGATACCATTTCAGCATAAGTTCTTCTGTTATCTTCTATGTTTGACAGATTCAATTTTGATATGATTTTCAGATTTTCGCTATGATAGCTCAAATAGCATTTGCACTCATCCTTCTCGTTGCGATCTACTTTGCATGGAAGCGTTTCGCATTCGTAAAACGAAATATTTTTCTTGGCAGAAAAACAGAAATTACCGGAAGCACCGGAGTGCGATGGAACACTATGTTTCGCGTAGCATTTGGTCAGGGAAAAATGTTCGACAAACCATTGGTCGCATTTCTGCACCTGATCATTTATGCAGGATTTATTATCATCAATGTTGAACTACTCGAAATCGTAGCAGACGGGTTGTTCGGTTCACACAGGTTGTTTGCATTCATGGGAGGCTTCTACAATTTCCTGATTGCTTCCTTTGAAGTACTCGCATTGCTTGTTCTCCTTGCCTGCGTTGTTTTCCTTGTAAGAAGAAATATTCTTCGTCTCAAAAGATTTGTGATGCGCGAGATGACATCATGGCCGCGCACAGATGCCAACCTTATTTTGATCATTGAAATATTATTAATGTCAGCATTCCTGACCATGAATGCATCTGACTTCTTGCTACAATCAACTGGTACTGATCATTACATCCAGGCTGGCAGTTTCCCTGTTTCCGGTCTTATCGCTCCATTGATGAAAAATTTATCTGATGAGTCATTGATTTTCGTAGAGCGTTTTTGCTGGTGGTTTCATATCATCGGAATACTTTTCTTTTTGGTATATGTAACCTATTCGAAACACCTTCATATCATTCTTGCATTTCCGAATACATATTACAGCAAACTTCAGCCGGCAGGAAGCATCAACAATCTTGCATCTGTAACAAACGAAGTAAAGTTGATGCTGGATCCTTCTGCTCAGGTTCAGCCCACTGAAGGTGCACCGCAAAAATTTGGTGCGCGGGATATTTTCGATCTGTCATGGGTTCAACTAATGAGTGCATACAGTTGCACAGAATGTGGCAGATGCACATCCGAATGTCCTGCCAACCAAACAGGTAAACTTCTTTCTCCGAGAAAAATCATGATGGATACCAGAGATAGACTTGAAGAAGTTGGCGGTGTTTGCGATAAGAATCATGGAGAATGGAAAGACGACGGTAAATCATTGCTGCGTGATTATATAAGCGAAGAAGAATTGTGGGCATGCACCACATGTAACGCATGTACACAAGCATGTCCCATCAACATTAATCCAATGGAAATCATCGTTGATCTTCGCAGGTATCTGATCATGGAAGAAAGTAAATCGCCGGAAAGTATTACCGCGATGTTCAACAATATTGAAAACAATGGAGCGCCATGGGCAATGAGCGCAGCAGATCGTGCAAATTGGGCTAACTCCTAACAAAAGAAAAACATGGTTGACTTATTGGACGTACAGGAAGATGGCAAACGAGTTTCACCGGTCTTACCAGCGAGCATAAAAAATTTCCTGATAGACATCGATGGCACTATCGGTGAAGATATTCCGAATGAAGAACCTGAGCGCATGGAAGATGCGGGTGTTTATCCGGATGCTCTTCAAAAGTGTAATCAGTGGTACCATGAAGGACACATCATTTTCTTCTTTACATCCAGAACAGAAGCTCACCGGGAAATTACAGAGCGCTGGCTGAAGAAAAACGGATTCCTGTATCACGGAATTATTTTCGGTAAACCGCGCGGAGGAAACTATCACTGGATAGACAACCACCTTGTGCGCGCAACCCGTTTCGAAGGAAAATTTACAGATCTGGTTGAGAAAGAAATGGTAATTCAGGTTTTCAAGGATTGACAAAAAAGAATAATCAGAACATGTCAGAACTCAAAGTAAAAACAATGGCCGAATATCTCGCTGCAGGCGAGGTTCCTGAGATCTTATTCTGGGTGGGTTGTGCAGGCAGCTTCGATGACCGAGCCAAGAAAATCACAAAAGCTATTGCACGTATTTTGAATCATTGCAATATATCATGGGCAATTCTTGGTCAGGAAGAATCCTGCACAGGAGATCCTGCCAAACGCGCCGGCAATGAATTTCTTTTTCAGATGATGGCCATGCAGAATATTCAGGTTCTCAATGGGTATGAAGTAAAAAAGATTGTAACAGGTTGTCCTCATTGTTTCAATACGCTTAAAAATGAATACCCACAACTAGGCGGAAATTTTGATGTGATTCATCACACTCAACTCATCAACGATTTATTGAAAGAGGGAAAAATTACCATCAAGGGTGGAGGCACATATCAGGGCAAAAAAATTACATTTCATGATCCGTGTTATCTTGGTCGTGGTAACGATATTTATGAAGCTCCACGTGAAGTGCTCACTAAACTTGATGCAGAACTCACTGAAATGAAACGCAGCAGGCAACATGGTTTGTGTTGCGGTGCAGGTGGAGGACAAATGTTCAAAGAAGCAGAGCCTGGAAACAAAGAAGTGAATGTTGAGCGCACGGAAGATGCACTGGAAACTTCCGCGACAGTTATTGCAACGGGTTGTCCATTTTGCAATACCATGATGACTGATGGTGTGAAACATTTCGAGAAAGAGAACTCAATTGTTGTGAAAGATGTTGCGGAACTCATTTCGGAGGCTGCAGATTTATAATTTGACCAAAACCAAACAGATTGATACAATGAAACTACTAGACGGAAAAGTTGCTGTCATTACGGGAGCCTCGAGGGGTATCGGTAAGGGTATTGCAGAAAAATTTATTGAGCACGGCGCCAAAGTCTTATTCACTTATGCAAGCAGCGAAGAAAAGGCGCGTGAGCTGGAAGCAGAGTTGTCAGCGCGAGGAGGAATAGCGAAAGGTTATAAAAGTGATGCTGCAGATTTTAATGCTGCACAGGCACTCATTGATGAAGTTGTAAAAGATTTCGGAACGGTAGATATTCTTGTGAATAATGCGGGAATCACCAGAGACAATTTGCTCATGCGTATGTCCGAAGAACAATGGGATGAAATCATGCGCGTTAACCTAAAATCAGTATTCAATTTAACGAAAGCGGTTATCAAACCAATGCTGAAAGCAAAAAGCGGAAGCATAGTAAATATGAGTTCTGTAGTTGGTGTAAAAGGAAATGCCGGCCAGGCAAATTATGCAGCAAGTAAAGCGGGAATCATTGGGTTTACTAAAAGTGTAGCTGCAGAGCTTGGTTCAAGAAATATCCGTTGCAATGCTATTGCTCCAGGGTTTATTGAAACTGAAATGACAGGTGCATTGGATGAAAAAACTGTGCAGGAGTGGCGCAATAGTATTCCTCTCAAAAGAGGTGGAACTCCGGATGACGTGTCAAACGCAACTTTATTCCTTGCGTCTGACCTGAGCGGATATATCACAGGCCAGACACTCCACGTCTGTGGCGGCATGCTGATGTAATCAAAATGTTTGTGAAAAAATGTTGGGGCGCGTGAAGTCATCTCGCGCCTTCATACTTTCGACAATTGAAAAATTATACTGGTAATTTGTTACCCTCAAATCTGAATGAATCACACGTATGTCAATAATAACTGATGCTCCAGGCTGGCTAATTGCATTATGTCTTTTTTCGGGTATCGTCTATGCCGGAGCTCTGTATTTCCGTGATCGGTTCAACCGCACGTATGGATCTGCCCTTGCCTCAGTATTGGGTATTCTTCGTTTTATCAGCGTCAGTCTGATCGCATTGTTCTTATTAAAACCATTGATTAAATCAATTAGCAGAGATCTAGAGAAACCAATTATCGTAATTGCCCAGGACAATTCAGAATCGCTTGTCATAGGAAAAGATTCTACCTATTATAAAACAGAATACTTAAAACAAATCCAGAACCTCACAGGTCAATTTGGAGAAGAATATGAGATTCATACCTATAATTTTGGCAATGGTGTAAAAGATGGAATAGATTCCATTGCATTCGATCAGAAACTTACTGATTTCTCCTCATTACTCGATGAAGTCTATACCAGATACAGCGGCAGAAATCTTGGCGCAATTGTCCTTGCTTCTGATGGATTGTACAACAAGGGAAGCAATCCTGTTTATTCTTATAAAAAATTGAATGTGCCAGTTTTTACAATCGCACTGGGAGACACAACCGTTCACAAGGATGTTCTGATTTCTGAAGTTGCTGCCAATAGACTTGCTTACCTCGGAAATAAATTCCCTGTTGAAATTACCGTTGAGGGAAGAAAAGCTGGAGGTGAGAATGCCATGTTAACAGTGAGCAGAAAAGGCAATACGCTTTATTCTCAAAACATTGTTTTCAACGGAGAAAGAAATTCTGTCGTAGTACCCCTGACACTTGATGCTACTGAAATTGGCCTGCAGAAATACTCCATTCATCTGACATCAGTATCCAACGAAATCACCCTGGCCAACAATCACAAAGACATTTTCATTGATGTGCTGGATAGCAGACAAAAAGTACTCATACTGGCATATGCACCGCATCCTGATATCAATGCAATCAAAGAAGCGATCGCCAGCAATGAGAGCTATAAGGTTGATACAAAACTTGCCAAAGATTTCAGTGGTGATCCGGCAAATTATAGTCTGATCATATTTCATCAGTTACCAGGCAATGGCAACATTGGATCAAGTGTAGTAACAAGTGCACTTGAACAAAAGATCCCATCACTTTTTGTCTGGGGCAGCAATACAGACTTTAAGACATTCAATCAGTTGAATCTCGGATTCGCTCTGAACGGATACAGCAATAACCTTACTGAAATTGGTGCTTCATATGCAGATGAGTTTTCTCTGTTCACCTTAAATCAAGAAGTGAATGGTATGATCAAAACCATGCCTCCTCTATCTGTTCCATTTGGAGATTTTTCTTTTAGTCCCGGAGTTATCTCGATCGCGTATCAGCAAGTCGGACAAATCAAAACCAAGAAGCCTTTGATCTCTTTCAATCAGGTAAATGACAACAAAATTGGTCTTATTGTCGGTGAAGGAATCTGGCGCTGGAAACTGACCTCCTATTATCAATTTGAATCAGAAAATAATTTCAATGAGCTGATTACAAAAACCGTTCAATACATTGCTTCAAAAGAAGACCGAAGTCTATTCAGAGTACGTTGCAAAAATGATTTTCCCGAAGATGAGTCTATCATCTTTGATGCAGAACTATACAATCAGAGTTATGAAGCGATCAACAACCGGGAAGTAACTTTAAGAATATTCGCTGAGGATGGCAGTGAATTCAGTTATACATTTTCACCAAACGGAACTATGTACAAACTAAACGCAGGGAAACTTCCGGTGGGAAACTATTCCTATGAAGCTGCGGTGAATGGCGACACTGGTATGTTAAAAGAACGTGGAGAGTTCAGCGTAAGCCCACTACAGTTAGAAATTGTGAACACCATTGCTGATCATAGATTGCTATATCAGTTTGCAAATGATAACGGAGGAACGATGGTTTATCCATCAAATATGTCTTCGCTACCAGACTTGATTAAACAAAAGAAGGAGATCGTTTCAGTATCGTATGAAAACAAAAAACTCGATGATCTGATTAACTACAAATGGATTCTGGCCATAATCATTGCATCGCTCGCTGCAGAGTGGTTGCTTAGAAAAAGAGCCGGTACCTATTAAAATCTGAACAATCATCATATTGAATTTCCCTTGATTGAAATGATTCTGTCGTGAAGCAGTAATTCATCAAATTAAGTTGTCAGATCGATCATACCTTTGCGTCATTCATGAACGGTAAAAATCATCTACGCGTTGGCGGTGTACCTGAACACTTCAATTTACCCTGGCAGCTTGCTGCCGAGCGCGATGTTTTTACTGCAGAAAACATTGATCTTGCCTGGACGGTATACGCCGGCGGAACAGGAGCAATGACAAAGGCATTGAGCAATGGAGAATTAGATGTTGCTGTGCTGCTGACAGAAGGATTTATTGCCGCAGCGGATCAAGGCCTGAAAGCAAGAATTGCGAAAGTTTACATAGAGTCACCTCTAGTTTGGGGAATATATACAGGCACAAACTCAAAAATCAGAAACGTCTCGCATGGGCTAACCGAAAAATACTCTATATCGAGATTCGGCTCAGGTTCCCATCTCATGGCGATGATTCATGCCAGTCAAAATGGGCACTCCTTGAATAACGATCAGTTCGTTGTAGTTAATAGCCTTCATGGCGCTGCTGAATCACTCGTTCGCAACGAAACCCAGCTTTTTTTCTGGGAAAAATTCATGACAAGGCCATACGTTAAGAGCGGTGAACTCTCGCTGATTGGTGAGTTTAGTGCGCCATGGAGCAGCTTTCTTATCATCTGCAGTGATCAGGTAATTAAAGAAAAAGTTGATTTGGTGCAGAAGCTCTTAACTGTGATGAATGCTGAATGCATTTCATTCAAACAAGATAACAGCAGTGTCATTCATCTCAGAAAAAAATTCGACATGAATATGAGTGAAGCTAGAAACTGGCTTCGCGATACTCAGTGGAATTATGATTATCACATAGAACAAAAAAGTCTGGACAATGCAAAGACGGCTTTGATGTCAGTGAATATGTGTAACAGAAATTTACAGACAGAAAAACTTTGTGCTCCGTGGTTAAAAATTATTTGAAATGAAAAAAATCTGGGAAAAAAAGTGGTTTCGGATTTGCACCTACCTTTTTGGTATGATGTTAATATTATTCATGCTTCGCAATAAAATCCTGTCAGGTGTCGGGAATTGGCTTGTCGCTTCAGATGTTACAGAAAAAACTGAAAGTTGCTTTGTGCTGGGCGGAAATAGTTTCGAAAGAGGTATCTCAGCAGTGGAGTTGTACAAACAATTTCCGGAACATAATTTCGTCGCAACCGGAGGGAATTATCCATATCAGATTCTTTGTCTCGACACCACAATGTATGAAGCCGAGCTTACCAGACATTGGATGATAGCCAACGGGGTTCCGCAAACCCAAATAGAAATTCTCACTTCTGCACATAGCACAATGGATGAGTCAGAAGAAATCCTGGCATACTGTAAAGAAAAAAAACTAAAGCATATTACAGTAATATCAAGTGCATTTCATCTCAGAAGAGTGCGTTGGGTGTTTGAAGAAAAATTTGAAGATGCCGGAATTAAAGTGAATTTTCATGGCGCAACTTCACCGGAGTATGACTCCTCGAACTGGTGGAAAAATGAAGAAGGATTGATCATGACCAACAATGAGTTGGTTAAACTATTTTATTACTTCCTCAAATATTGAACTGATCTGACTGCTATCTAATTTCCACATCATCAATTCAATCCGACAATTCGACTTGTTAATATTGCTGTCAATTAAATGCAATTTATTAAAAATCAAAACTGATATTGTTATAAAACAATCGTAAATTTGAGAGACCTAAATTTATTTGATTGTAATTGCCGATGAGTGACGAGTACAGAGATAACCGCAATTCAACAGAGCTTGTAAACCGATACGAGCAAATGATTGCAAACAATGATTCTTACTATTTCGATATTGAGCAATTCGAGGACATTGCTGACTTTTATTGCGACGATAATAAGTTTCCGGCTGCACTTCAGGTGATCAATTATGCTTACACACTCTTTCCTGAGAATACCACTTTGATGTTACTTGAGGCACAGATACTCACCAGTCTGGGACATCTTGCCAAAGCAATGAACAGACTGAAAGCGCTTGAGCGCCTTGAGCCGAATGAAGAAGTGTTGTTAACTCTGGCTTCGGTTTACAGTCAGCAAAGGGAGCATGCCAAAGCAATCCAACTTTTAAAAAGAGCCCTGAGTCTGGGATCCATAGAGTATCAGGATGAAATATATCTTGAAATTGCTCTCGAATATGAAAACATGGAGCGCTATGACAAGGCGCAGGAAATACTTCAGGAAGCTATTTCAAAGCGACCCGAAAACGAAGTGCTCTTGTATGAGCTGGCATATGTTTTCGATGTGAGTGATAAGACTGCCGAGTGTGTGGAATACTATCAGCAGTTTCTGGAAAAACACCCTTTCAGTTTTCCTGCATGGTACAATCTGGCCAATGCATACCAGAAACTCAATCAATCAACTGAGGCAATTGATTGTTATGACTACTGCATCGCCATTCAGGAAGATTTCACACCCGCTTACTACAACAAAGCACATACACTTTTCAAATTAGAGAAGTATCAGGAAGCTGTACAGATTTTTGAAGAGACCTACGCATATGAACAACCTCAGGCTCCTGTATATTGTCACATAGGTGAGTGTTTTGAAAAATTAAATCAGTTGGATAAGGCTCTTTTTTATTACCGGAAAAGCATTCAGACTGATGAATTTTACGGCGATGCTTATCTGGGTATGGGCATTACGCTTGATCTTTTAGAGAGACCCGCCGATGCATTGGCTCATGTTGAACGAGCTCTGGCGCTGGAACCTGACAATGCCGATTACCATCTTTTTCATATTGAATTCCTGAAGAAACTGAATCGACTTGACGAAGCAGAAGCAGAGGCCGAAAACCTCATCGGCAGATTCCCAGACAATGAAGATGTATGGTTAGATTACTCAGATATATTCTTCCAAAAGGGTGATTTCGTTAAGGCCCTTGAACTGATCAATACGGGATGGCAAAAATGCCCTCAGAGTAATGAAATTGGTTATCGCAAGGTGGTATATCTCATGGCTTCGGCAAAAACGGTTGAAGCTGAGGAGTTGATGACCCGATTGGCTAACTCCGCTCCTGAAGGTCTTAAAGAAATTGAAGAATATTATCCCGAAATCGGAAAAAACACTTTATTTGTGTCCCTGTTTTCGAGTTATAACCAATCATAGCTTCGGTAAAATTCAAGATGAGTTAGCAGCTTAATTTTCTGTCTGTAATACTCCGAATAACAAAATTGCAGTTTCTTAAACTGACGTTAATGGATCATCAGTTTACACAAGGCAGGTTTTGTAATAAAACTGTTGCTACCGGTGTATGATGGATTCTTCAGATATTTGCCAACTTAGAAACCTATGTGCATATGAATTTCGACCTTAAAAATCTGCCGGAAAGAACTAAAAAATCCCGCAATCACGGACTTACTATGGTCATGGACAAAGGTCTGAGCTTAAGACAGGCGGAGGATCTTATTGACAGCGCAGCCGACCAGGTTGATATTGTTAAACTGGGATTCGGCACATCAGCGTTCGCGCCTAATGTCAAGGAAAAGGTAAAGCTCTATCATCAAGCCAATATAGATGTATACGTTGGAGGTACCTTATTTGAAGCATTTTATGTTCGCGGTCAGCTGGAAGATTATAAAAAATATGTAGACCGTCTTGGACTTCGAATGGTAGAGGTATCTGACGGAAGTATGGTTATTCCACATGAAAAAAAATGTGAGATAATCTCCAAATTCGCAAAAGAATATAAAGTAATGTCGGAAGTTGGTTCGAAAGAGGAAGGCATTCTTATTTCACCGGCGAGATGGATCAAAATGATGCAGATGGAATTAAAAGCAGGTTCGTGGAAAGTAATTGCAGAGGCGAGAGAGAGTGGAACAGTTGGTATATACAGACCGAACGGACAGGCTCACGTGCTCCTGATCAATAAGATTATAAAAAGCGTAAAACCTGAAGACATTCTTTGGGAAGCCCCTAAAAAACCCCAACAGGTTTATTTCATCAAACAGTTTGGTGCGAATGTCAATCTCGGAAATATTGCGGAAAACGAAGTTATTCCTCTGGAATGCCTGCGAATTGGACTTCGCGGCGATACATTTTTTGATTTTCAGCCGGAAAGCATAAGCAGTCAATTCAAAGCCTGATTCATTTTCTGCTATCTCAATTCAAATTGAAAACATGAAATCAATAACGGTAGAACAACTCAATCAATGGAAAAAGGAAAATAAGTCGTTCCAGCTTATTGATATACGTGAGATTTATGAGATTGAAGCAGCGAATCTGGGTGGTAAACACATACCAATGGATGAAGTTCTGAGCAGAACCAATGAGATCGTAAAGAATATCCCTGTAATTCTTCATTGCAATTCAGGCAGAAGAAGCGATGCAGTAGTTTATGCGCTTGAACACAAATACGGCTTCAATAATCTTTATTCGCTGGAGGGTGGAATATCCGCCTGGATAGAAAAAATTGATCACTCAATTCGTAAGTGACCTGATCTATAGAAGTTGATCAACCAAGCTTAGGGTTTTCCTTGTGTCTGCTGGAATCGCGGTTATTCTTTTTTTCCAGATTATTCTTAAATGCTGATTCCAGATCAACTCCAGTCTGATTGGCAAGGCAGATCAATACCCATAGCACATCTGCCATTTCATCAGCAATATCTTTGTTCTTATCCGATTCCTTTTCGCTCTGCTCCCCATATCTCCTGGCCATAATACTCGCCAACTCTCCCACTTCTTCAGTTAAGATAATCATATTAGTCAACTCATTGAAATAACGCACACCAACAGTCTTTATCCATTCATCAACAATACTCTGTGATTCTCGAATGGTCAGCTCTTTGCTCATTTGATTCATAATACAAAGAAAATGTATTCAAGGGTAAGTGTAACATGATCACCATACGGAAGTTATCATGATTACCAAACAATTACTTGCATAGAATAAGGATTATCAATCCCTCTTGACCTATTAACAAATTTTTGTTAGACACTTTAAACAGCTACTAATGAAACAGAAAAATGCTTGGAGTTCATTTGAAGAGTGAAATAAACCGACCAAAAAGTTGACTTCAAACAGCGTAATACTGTTGTCTGAAAAGTTTTCTAAGGGTTAATTTCATTAACATCTAATGTTTACTTCGACATGAAAAAACTATTCTGTCTGCCATCACTGCTTGTTGTGATGCTTTTCGTTACAACTACCAATTCTTTCGTTGCGCAATCGTTTTCAAACAATGCTGCCGCTGCAAGTGTCAATTTATCCGGACAGAAAGACGGAGGAATTTGTTGGGCTGACTTCAACAATGACGGTTACCTTGACTTATTGGTAAATACTGATGATGCAGCTCAGAAAACCCGCCTTTATTTTTCGAATAGTGGTGTATCATTCTCCGATGTAACCGCCACCAATGCGCAAGATCTTGACGACGTTATCAAAAACAGATCAGCGGTTGCGGCTGATTTCAATAATGACGGCAATCTTGATTTCGTCGTCAACGATTTCAGCAGAATGGAAATTTGGCTTAATCAGGGGCCATTCTCAACTCCTTCTTATAGCTTTGGAACAATAGCTCAGGCACCGAGTCAGACAATTACTTCCCTTTCAGGTGGAATGAATACTGAAGGTGTGGTGATTGTTGATTTCGACAACGATGGTGATTTAGATATTATAACAGACAACAATGCTTTCGGAATAGAAATATTGGCAAACAACGGTTCCGGAAATTTCACACAGGTCGACAATACTACTACAGGCTTACCCACAGGAGGTTTATCAGGTGATTATGCAGCTGCCGGCGACTTTAACAATGATGGCTATGTTGATATTTGCGTTCGCCGACAGTCAGCTTCGGATATCTATATCAACGATGGCGATGGAACTTTTACTGCAAATTCTTTCAATGAAAATGCAACTAACAGCAATAAAGGCTCTGTTTGCTGGGCAGACTTCGACAATGATGGCGACCTTGACCTATTCTGGACAGATGCAGGTATCAACCAAATATGGCAAAACAACTCCGGAACTTTTGTTGCTACCGGGGAGCCAGCTAGTTCATCAGGAATCAACCTAAGTTTTGCAACCATTGATGCCGTGACTGCAGGTGACGTTGATAATGATGGTGACTTGGACATTTTTCTGACCAACATCCACACTGAAAGCTACCTGTTCATCAACGACAATCCAGGCAACCTTACATTCTCAAGACCTTCATCTCCGGTAAATTTCAGTATCAATCCAGGCGCTGACGCCGGTGGTGCAGCATTCGCAGACTACGACAATGATGGTGATCTAGATCTTTACGTCTCAATGGCAAACAGCCCAAATCAGCTATGGACAAATAGCCTTAACAACGACAATTATCTCCGTGTTGAGGCTGAATGGAACCTTGGATCAGGAAACTCTTCTCCAGCTAACGGAGCAACAGCAGAACTTGTCGATTGCAATAACAACCGAATTTCTCCATTGATGACATTGGCCGCAGGCGAAGGATTTGGTGCGTCCGGTAATCCGGTGTTTCATTTTGGAGTTCCAAGTAATAATCAAACTTATTATGTACGTGTATATTTTCCATTCCGCAATGGAGTGCGCACGATAGTAACCAAGTCTTTCGAAGCCGGAACAGATAATTCAATCACAATAATCAACACAACATCGAGCGATCCTATTCTTAGTTGTTCTAATCAGGCGCCTGTAGCTGTGGATGATGCAGGTAATGCAACCAATGAAGACAATACCGCCATCATCGAGAATATAGACGGAAACGACACCGACTCCGATGGTAACGTCGAAGTAAATACTATCGACCTTGACCTGAATACAGCAGGTCAACAAACAACTGTTGTAGCACCTCAGGGTACATGGACGGTTAACTTAACCTCAGGTGACATTGCTTTCGTCCCTGCGAATAACTTCTTCGGATTGGCGAGTATTGAATATACAATCGATGACAACGAGGGCGCCTCAAGCAATCCTGCAACTATAAGCATCGATGTATTGCCTGTAAACGATGCACCCGTTGCGGTAGCAGATACAACAATTGTCAATGAAGACATCATCATCACGGGTTCTGTTGCGGCAAACGACTCAGATGTTGAAAACGATCTGTTAACCTTTGACTATATCAGCGGTGCGTCAAATGGATCTCTCATTTTTAATAATGATGGATCATTCGAATTCACTCCAGATCTCAATTTTAGCGGTGAAATCACTATTGTATATGAGGTGTGCGATACAGAGCCACTTTGCGTTCAATCTACTCTTACTTTAATCATTGATCCCATCAATGATGCTCCCATAGCCGATAACGACTTCGAAAGTGTCTCCAATAACTCAACTTTAAGCGGATCCGTTGCCGGAAATGACTCAGATCCGGAGAATGATATTCTCACCTATTCATTGATAACAGGAGCTCTGAACGGATCATTCACGCTGAATTCTGATGGCACGTTTGATTACGATCCTGATGATTCATTCATAGGAACCGAAGTCATTACTTATGAGGTTTGCGACCAGGAGCCATTGTGCACTACTGCAACTTTAGAAATTTCTGTCACTCCTGGTGTGCTTGACTCCGATGGTGATGGCATTTCCGATGATGACGAAATTTTGGCCGGTACCGACGAATTTGATCCTTGTGATCCGAATATCAATGCTCTGTCGACCAACGATTGTGATAACGATGGACTTGACAACTCCGAAGAAATACTTGCAGGTACGGATAACGACAACCCTGATACTGATGGAGACGGCATCAACGATGGTGATGAAGTAACCGCCGGATCGGATCCGATCGATTCATGCGATCCAGACATCAATGCATTAGGAACAAATGACTGCGATAACGACGGTCTGGACAATAGTGGCGAAATTCTCGCAAATACCGATAACACCAACCCCGATTCAGATGGTGATGGTATCAATGATGGTGACGAAGTAACCGCCGGATCTGACCCAAACAACCCTTGCGATCCAAATCCAAATGCAATTCCATCTGCTGATTGTGGAGCTCCTGTTGCGAATGACGATAACGCAACAACGGATACCGACACGAATGCAAGTATTGATGTGCTTGATAATGACAGCTTCGGTAATGATGGCGCAGGAACGTTCAATATCACTTCAGTAACCAGCGGTTCAGCAACAATTAATGACAATGGAACGCCCGGCGATATAACAGATGATTTTATCGACTATACACCACTAACCGGCTTTGAAGGAAACGACGCCATTCAATATGAAATCTGTGATAATGATGGAGACTGTGATCAGGCAACAGTGTTTATTACTGTTGGAGACTGCCTGAACGATTTACTGGCAGACTGTGATGGTGATGGAATAAACAACGGTGATGAAATAAACGCGGGTTCAGATCCATTCGATCCATGCAGCCCGAATATCAATGCCCTTGGAACAAACGACTGCGATAATGACGGTCTGGACAATGATGGTGAAATTCTCGCAAACACAGACAACACCAATCCTGACACAGACGGTGACGGATTCAACGATGGTGATGAAATAACTGCCGGTTCAGATCCAAACGATTCATGCGATCCAAACATCAACGCGCTCGGAACGAATGATTGTGATAACGATGGTCTTGACAACAACGGTGAAGTTCTCGCCGGTACTGATAACAACAATCCGGATACAGATGGTGACGGAATCAATGATGGTAATGAAGTAACAGCTGGTTCAGATCCCACTGACCCATGTGATCCTGACGCGAATGCAGTGCCGTCTGCTAATTGCGGCTCTCCCCTGGCGACAGATGACAATGCTTCCACAGCGCTTAACACGAATTTGAACATTCCGGTACTAACGAATGACAGTTTTGGCGCAGATGGACCTGGAACAATAAGTATCATCTCGTCAGGAGTTGGTGCAGCTGCCATCAACGACAACGGTACACCAAGTGATCCTGCTGATGACACTGTTGATTATGTCCCTGCGAATGACTATCAGGGAAATGACATTGTTATTTATGAAATTTGTGATAGTGATGGAGATTGCGATCAGGCTCAAATTCTGATCAATGTTGGTGACTGCCTTTCTTCACCAAACGCAGACTGCGACGATGATGGTGTTAACAACAACGACGAAGTAAATCTCGGAAGCGACCCGCTTGATCCTTGTGATCCGAATATCGATGCACTCGGTACGAACGATTGCGATAATGACGGACTCTCCAATGATGAAGAAACACTTGCCGGAACTGATAACGACAACCCTGACACTGACGGTGATGGAATCAACGATGGAAATGAAGTTGATGCCGGAAGTGATCCAACCAACCCATGTGACCCAGACATCGATGCACTTGCCAGCAATGACTGCGATGGTGACGGCTTAACCAACGAAGAAGAAGAAGACGCTGATACAGATAACAACGATCCTGATACAGATGATGATGGTGTTAATGATGGTGACGAAGTGGATGGAGGATCGGATCCATTAAATCCGTGTGATCCTAACCCCGGACTTCCAGAGGACGATTGCGACAACGATGGTCTGACTAATGGAGAAGAGGACCTTTTGGGAACTGATCCTGGCGATTCGGATACAGATGATGATGGCATCACTGATGGTGTCGAAGTAACCAATGGTAGCGATCCTCTAAACCCATGCAGTCCAAATCCTTTTACTGCCGAAGTATTTTGTGATCTGGATGATGTTGCTGTGACCACTGAAGGAACTCCTGTTTCAGGCACTTTAGTAGATATCAATGGATTCACTTACTCACTTTTTCAGGGTTCATTTAATGGTAACATCGTAATTAACTCTAATGGAACCTTCACTTATACGCCGAACTTAGATTATTTCGGCACTGACCAAATCATTTACCAGGTATGTGAAGGCCCGGTCTGCGATCTCAGCACCCTGTTTGTTATAGTGAGCAATCTTCCGGATCCTCCGGTCGGTGGATTCGACAGTTATACTGTAGCTCAGGGAAATGTTCTTGAAGAAGATGTAAGCGTTAATGACTACAATCCTGATCAGGCAAATCTCGTTTACACACTCAACAGCAATGTGACCAATGGCACTCTTGTCCTGAATTCCGATGGCACATTCTCTTACACTCCTAACGCAGGTTATACAGGTAATGATCAATTCATTTACACTGTGTGCGGTGGTGCACTATGTGATAACAGCACAGTTGTGACCATAACAGTGACAGTTTCCGGTTCACCTATCGCAAACGACGATTTCTTCGCTATAGATGAGGATTCCGATCTCATTGCTGATGTTTCGGCGAACGATACAGAGCCGGATGGCAGCGATCTTTCCTTTACCGTGCTTGATGGTCCCGAAAATGGAACTTTGAACTTCAACCAAAATGGTACATTCACGTATACACCTGACCCGAACTTCAACGGCTCGGACGTCATTACATACACCGCATGCGATCCAACGCTTCTATGCGAAAACGCAACAGTATTCATTACTGTGAACCCGGTTTCCGACCTTCCGATTGCCAATGATGACAACTTCGAAACCGTTGAGAATGTCACCTTAAATAATACAGTTGCTTCAAATGATATAGAAGCTGATAACGACCTATTGACGTTCACGCTAATTTCCGGAACAACCAATGGCGACCTAATTTTAAATGCAGACGGCACTTTCACATATACCCCAGACACCGATTACCTTGGTGGTGATAGCTTCATTTACGAGCTATGTGACATTAACGGCTGTGATCAGGCCACCGTGTTTATCAATGTTAATCTTCCTAACGTGCCACCTGTTGCTGTTGATGATAATTATTCTGTAAATGAAGACGAAACGCTTTCCGCGGATGTTTCAGATAATGATACTGATATCAATAACGACGTTCTGACTTATACCGTGAATCAGAATGTATCAAACGGAACTCTCGTTTTGAACAGTGATGGCACATTCACTTATACTCCTGACGCCAACTACAATGGACCAGATGCATTCAGCTATACAGTATGCGATGAAAGCGGACTGTGTGATCAGGCTGTTGTGCTCATTAATGTACTATCCATAGTTGATCCACATGTTCCGCAGAATGACGAGTACACAACATTCGCCGGTGTTTCGGTTAGCGGTAACGTATTGACAAATGATCTAAATCCAGAAAACTTCAACCTATCCAGTTTCCTGAGCGGTCAGCCAGATAATGGTTCGGTGAATTTATTGGCAAATGGTAACTTCACTTATACGCCAGATCCGGGATTCATTGGTACTGATACATTCACCTACTTCTGCTGCAATCAGTTTGGCGTTTGCATCCTCACCACGGTAACAATCAATGTCATTCCATCCGGAGGAACTCCAAATGCGGATGACGACAACTTCACGATGCTCGAAAATGATGTCCTGAATGGTTCGTTCGCAGTTAATGATTCAGATCCCGATGGCGATGATCTTACTTATACCGTGGTGACAGGACCGAGCGATGGCGTGCTAATTTTGAATGCAGATGGAACATTCACCTTCACACCGAACACGAACTTCTATGGAACGAACATAGTTGTTTACCAGGCCTGCGATAACAGTGGACTATGTGATGAAGCAATTGTAATAATCGATGTAATCCCGGTAAATGAAGATCCGATTGCGAACGATGACATACTAATCGTGAATCAAAATGAGCCGACCAGTGGTGATGCGTCATTCAATGATAGCGATCCGGATGGAGAACCTGTGGTATTCACTCTTCTTACCCCTCCTTCTAATGGATCATTAATTTTCAACAATGATGGAACCTTCACGTATACTCCTGATGCAGACTATCTGGGTGATGATTCATTTACTTATCAGATTTGTGACTTCTTCAATGTATGTGACGAAGCAACAGTATTCATCACTGTCATACCAGTAAATGACACACCAATTGCTGTTGATGATGAATTCGTAACTGACGAGGACGAAGTATTGACAGCATCCGTTGCAGACAACGATAGTGATCCGGATGGTGATGACCTAACGTTTAGCATCAATCTTTCACCTGTCAATGGCTCAGTTTCCATGAACGACGATGGAACATTTACTTATACCCCCAATGAAAACTTCAATGGCAGTGATGCCTTCACGTACAACGTTTGCGATCCTGACGGAACTTGTGATCTTGGAACGGTCAACATAACAATCATTCCGGTTAATGACACTCCGATTGCAATTGACGACAGCAATACAGGAGAGGAAGACGACGTGGTTTCAGGTGATGTTTCGGTCAACGATACAGACGTCGAAGGTGATGGCCTGACATTCACAATAGTCACAAATCCTACCAATGGCTCGGTCGTGCTTAATGAAGACGGCACGTATACATACACGCCGGATGCAGACTTCAATGGAACCGATACCTTCACATATCAGGCATGCGATGGTAATACCTGTGATGAAGCGGTTGTTATAATCAACATTGATCCTGTCAATGATGATGTAATTGCAGTAGATGATGAATATTCAACCAATGAAAACACATTGCTGAATGGCAACGTTGGTGACAACGACCAAGATCCCGACGGTAATGTTTTAGTCTTTACATTACTAGCTGACGCCGCCAACGGTACCTTAACACTCACCAACAATGGCGGATTCACATATTTGCCTGATCCTAACTTCGTAGGTGAAGATACTTTCACATACATTGTTTGTGATGCTGATGTCTGTGATACAGCAATAGTGGTTATAACCGTCATCGAACTCGACACCACTCCAGTTGGTGAAGACGACGCATTCTCGGTAAATGAAGACGGCTTCCTGAACGGTGATGTGAGTCTGAATGACAGCGACCTGGATGGTGATGATTTGACATTCGGTCCCGCAGGAACATTTGACACCGGCAACGGCACAGTAACGCTGAATGCCGATGGAACATTCACGTACACACCGGATCCAAATTTCAATGGAACCGACACATTTACCTATGAAGTATGTGACGATGACGACAATTGTACTGAAGTGACAGTTACGATAACAGTAATACCTGTTAATGACGGTCCTGACGCCATTGATGATAACTACACAACAGATGAAGACACCGTTCTTAACGGAGATGTGTCTGACAACGACATCGATATCGATGGAGATAATTTAACTTATGTTGTTGTTGACGGACCGGACAATGGCACACTCGTTCTTAACCCGGACGGAACGTTTACTTACGTTCCAAATGAAAACTTCTTCGGAACAGATTCATTCACCTATACAGTAAGCGATGGTCAGGGAGGAACAGATACCGCAACTGTAACCATAACAATAGTTTCGGTTCCGGATCCTTTGGCAGAAAATGATCAATTCACAACAAACGAAGATGAATCTGTAAGTGGTGATGTTTCGATCAATGACAATGACCTGGATGGATACACCTACACTATTTCGAATGGTCCAAATAATGGAACAATAGTCTTCAATGCTGACGGAACATTCACGTATACCCCAAATCCGGACTATAACGGGTTTGACGAATTCACATATGTTGCTTGCCAGGGTGAAGATTGCTATGAGGCAACGGTTACAATCATTGTTGTTCCTGTTGCTGACGATGATCTTTCCATTCCGGCCGGATTCTCGCCGAATGATGATGGTGTTAACGATTCATTCCAAATCGAAAACATTGATCAGTATCCTGAAAACAACATCAAGATATTCAATAGATGGGGAAATATCGTATTCGAAATGGACGGTTATAATTCATCCAATGCATGGAATGGTACTACGGATGCCGGGGGTGTTGTGGTCGGATCTAAAGTTCCTGAAGGTACATACTTCTACATCCTTGACATGGGTAAATCAAACATAAATCCAACCGCTGAAACCGAAGTAAAATCAGGTTACATCGTGGTAAAATATGCGAACAACTAATTCAACATGTGTTCATTCAAATAAGAAAAACAGATGAAAACAATGAAATATATCCGAATCATATCTCTCGCTGCACTGACACTGCTTTTAAACAAGTCTGTCAACGCACAGTTTGATCCGATGTATACACAATACATGTTCAACGAATTGGTGATCAACCCTGCTTATGCGGGATCCAGAGAGTGCTTGTCAAGCACAGCCCTGTATCGACAGCAATGGGTGGGCCTTGATGGGGCTCCTTCAACGTTGACCGGATCAGTCCATTCACCTTTGATGCAGCAAAAATTAGGTGCAGGTCTGACATTCACCAATGATAAGATTGGTGTAAGTCAACGTACCTCGGTTACATTAAATGGTGCTTATCGTCTGAAACTGGACGCAGCTTACCTGTCATTCGGTTTGCAACTCGGACTTGTTAGCCTGAGTGAAAACCTTGCGTCACTAAATCTCACAGAAGATCAGCAGTTCATGGCCAATACCGGCAAACGAACTGCACCGAATTTCGGTTTTGGTATGTATTACTCGACCTCCAACTGGTATGCCGGTATCTCAATACCACGGATGCTACAAAACCATCTTGATGTTTCTTCAGGCAGTACTGCTGTGAAAAACAAAATGAACCTGGACGACTTTCATTACATGATTACAGGAGGCGCAGTATTTTCATTGACAGAAAGTATCAAGCTAAGGCCTAACGCCATGATAAAGCTAGTTAGTGGGGCTCCTCTTCAGGCCGATATCAATGCAAATGTATTATTCAGCGACTGTATATGGGCTGGGCTTGGATTAAGGTCAGGTGATGCCGTTAACATGATGGTTGGAGCATACATCACGAAACAGCTGCGT
This sequence comes from Crocinitomicaceae bacterium, assembly GCA_040381475.1. Lineage (GTDB taxonomy): Bacteria > Bacteroidota > Bacteroidia > Flavobacteriales_D > Sanyastnellaceae > JAIBBG01. The sequence continues at coordinate 64,686 of JBEIHH010000008.1, forward strand.
CTCGGATATGCATATGACTATACTTTGTCCGCTTTGCAAGAATACAATTCCGGATCACACGAAATCATGTTAGGATATGATCTGAATTTCAGTAAAGACAAAGTAGTAACACCTCGTTATTTCTAACAGTTAAGCTTCATGAATATGAAAAATATATCACTCCTGTTTCTTGCAATCACTTGCGCTATCATGGCCAGATCACAGGTTAAAGCCGGTAATAAAAATTACTCGAGAATGGCATACGCCAAAGCAGCTGCAAATTATGAGAGGGCGCTGAAAAAAGATTCAACGGATGTTTCAATTTGGGCAAATCTTGCGGACTGTTACAGGCTCAACAGGAATAGTGTTGGAGCAGAAAAGGCATACGCAAAAGTTGTCAATTCGGGAAAAGCTGAAGCAAATCATTTTCTCTATTATGCTCATGCGCTGATGCAAAATGAAAAGTACGATGCGGCCTTGATGGCCTTAGAAAAATTTAAATCCGCCTCTCCCACTGATGAACGAGCTGACCAATTACAGGCAGGCATCCATAACCTAAAAAGCAATCTTGCGAAAAGCGGAAGCTATTCCATCAAGACTATAAATGTCAATTCGACAGAATCAGACATTTGCCCTGTAGCCTATAACGGAGGTATCGTTTTCGCTTCGAACAGAAAATTCGTCCAATGGATTGATAATTCTCACAGCTGGTCAGGCAAACAATTTTACAGACTCTATCATGCCAATGGCAATGGTGCAAACTTTGGCAAACCGGATATGTTCGCATCGACTTTGCAAACTAGCTATCACGATGGACCCGTTTCATTTAATTCCACGGGCACCCTCATGATCTTCACAAGAAACAATATCTTATCCGGCAAGGTGGGAAAAGATGATCAGGACATTGTAAAGTTGAAGCTTTTTTCCTCTGTATTAAGTGAAAACAAATGGGGAATTGAAGTGCCGTTACCATTTAACAGCGATAAATATTCCTGTGCTCATCCGGCATTGACAGCAGACGGAAAAACCCTTTATTTCTCAAGCGATATGCCGGGTGGTTCCGGCGGCATGGATCTCTGGAAAAGTGATTGGAATGGAACCAACTGGACTACACCGGTGAATCTCGGAGAGATTATCAATTCGCCGGGAAATGAAATATTTCCATTTATCGCAGATGACAATACACTATACTTTTCATCGGATGCTTTAAATGGTATTGGAGGTCTGGATATTTTTATCTCACAACTCAATGGTTCTAATTTCACAAAACCAGAGAATATAGGTGCTCCTATAAACAGTGCAGATGATGATTTTGGCCTTACTTACAATACCATCAGCAAAACTGGCTATTTCACCAGCAACAGAAAGAATGTAGGCCTTAATGATGACATTTATATGTTCGAAAAACTTTGCACCAATACTGAAATAACCATTCTTGACCAGGAAACCAAACAACCGTTGGGAAACGCAGTGGTCACCATAATAGAAAACAACTCCGAAATTGGCACTGTACAAACCGATGATAGCGGTAAATTCATCAGATGCCTAAATCCATCCAGAAACTATGAATTCAGGGCTAAGAAAGAGCTGTATTCAGACAATAAATCTACCCTCACGAGCGATCAATTGCTCCAGGCAGCATCAACCGGCTCATCGGTTCAAATTAGCCTTCTAAAGAAACCCGAAAACGTAGCAAACGTGGGTGGTAAGGTATTCAACGAAGATGATAAATCACCCATCGCGGATCAAGTTGTAACGCTGAAAAACAATTCGTCAGGTGAAACAAAAACAACGATTACGGACAAGAGTGGCAAATACCAATTCG
>JBEIHH010000009.1:0-65777 GCA_040381475.1 Crocinitomicaceae bacterium
CATTTCGTTTTAGGTATGGTTGCAGACAAAGACGTTGATCGTGTGCTTGCTATTCTTCCTAAAAAAGCAACATACTATTTCTGTAAAGCGAATATTCCCAGAGGAATGGAAGCGCAAATGCTTGAAGAAAAGGCGTCAAATTTCGGACTAAGTGGAACATCCTTTTCTTCGGTATCAGATGCATTTGGCGCTGCCAAAAAATCTGCCGATGCTCAAGACCTTGTATTCATTGGCGGATCTGTTTTTACTGTCGCTGAGGTGGTTTAAGCCGATACAAAACAGGTCGTGAACTTGCGGCATCATTCTCGAATGATGCAACCTGCAAATTCAACAAATACGTGCCATCCTCAACTTCATTTGGCACAAAAACAAATTCCGTAATGGTGCAATTCATGCGCGTGTCTTCAGGATAACGCCAGAAAGCGCGGTGTCCCAACAACAATCCTCCATCGTTTTCACGATCCACTGAAGGCAAATCAACGAGCAAATGTTCTATTCCAATAGCTGCAATGTGTTTCATCGCTTCCTGATCGATGTATGGAAAATTGCTGTTCGAATAATCCCTTGTGCACTTGTCTATTTCGTTGGGCAAGGTTCGTATTATCAGAGCTTTTGCCGATTTATTCTTTATGGCCGACAGTAGTTGCTCTTTGGTTATGACCCTGTCTCCCACCTTCTGCCAGCCCTTATCAGCTTTAGCTACTTCCGGTTCAATAGTTATTACCTCAGCCTGAAAAAAAAACGTCTTTAGTGCTTTATTGATGCTCCAAGATTCGGAAATAATGTGACCGACACTTTCAGTATGTGTGCCGTGTCCATGTGGATTGAAGCTGACATCATTGAAGTTGACACTACCTCCGAGCTTAACACTACCTCTGAATTGTGTGCTGATCACCGGTGAGAATTTCATCGCAGACACATACCAGGCCTTTGGTCCCTGTGGCGAAAGTGGTATTGACAAATCAATTGGTTCATTGAGATCAATCTCAAAATTTTCTTCCGCTATTTGAACAAATAATTTCATCATACTTCTACAATAAATAAATCAGAGGCTATGCGATCAGCAAGCAGGAATCCTTTACCGGTCAACTTCAAATTTTGCCCATTCCTGAGAATTTTACCCTTGCGCTGATAATCTTCAATCATATCCTCATGACCTGCCAGAACATCAATTCCGAAGGCTTGCGAAATATAGCCAAGATCAATTCCTGCCGATGTCCTCAGGCGTGTCATGATATACTCATTCAAACGGATTCTGTCATCCAGCAATTCTTGTTCAAAGTATGATTCACCGGTCATAACAGCCCTGGTATAAACCGCATTGTTCGATATGTTCCACTGACGACTTTTTCCATTGAATGAGTGCGCCGACGGGCCGATGCCTATGTATTTTTTACCTTCCCAATAAGATGTGTTGTGTCGCGAACGACAACCCTCGCGGGCGAAATTCGAAACTTCATATTGTTCGTATCCTGCAGCTGAAAGCAATTCGCACATGAGTAAAAATTGTTCTTCGGAAGTTTCCTGTTCCACTGCACGCAGGCTTCCCTTCTTCTCCTGATGTCCGAAAAATGTCTTTGGTTCTATTGTCAGGCTATAAGCGCTGATGTGATTGACATCAAGCGAAATTGCCTTTTGAATATTTTCCTTCCAGTCGTCAATCGACATACCTGGTATAGAGTAAATAAGATCAATGGTAATATTATCGAAACCTGCATCCTGCGATAGCTTCACTGCATATTCCGATTGCGAAGCGTTGTGCGCACGGTTCATCCAACGCAAATCATTTTCCCGAAAACTTTGAATACCGATGCTCAGCCTGTTCACAGGGCCGCCTTTCAACTCTCGAATCTTTTCTTTGGTTAAATCATCAGGATTCCCTTCCAACGTGATTTCCGGATTTGAATCAACTTCATGAATATTGTTGATGACTTCAACAAACCTTTTCAGCTCATCCACACTTAACAATGAAGGCGTGCCGCCTCCAAAATAAATCGTCTCAACCTTTTCTCCTTCCAGGTACTCCTTTCGGATGATCAACTCACTATTCATTGCGGATAAAAGATCATCCCTTCCTTTCAACGAGGTAGAAAAATGAAAGTCACAGTAATGACATGCCTTTCTGCAAAATGGTATGTGCAAATAAATACCCGCCACGGGGCGAAGTTAGCCACCCCGCACTATACAATGCTGAATCAGTAATTTTCATCGGGTATGGGGCCGAAAAATCCATTCATCTGCCATTAAAAGGCCTTAGTTTCGCAACTCCAACAAGAAACAATGTATCACGCAACCATCAACGGCACCAAAAAGGTAGATATCGAATGGGACGGAAAGCATCAGGAGGTCATTCTTGACGGCAAGACCTACAGCACTGATGTTTTGACGCATTCTGCAAGAACTTCACATTGGATTCACAACAACAAATCCTACAATGTGGAAATCGTGCAGCTCAATGGTGAAAACAAAGAACTGCAAGTAAAGGTCAATGGAACGATGTATCAGGTTCAGTTAAAAGACCGCTTCGATGATCTGCTGAAGAGTTTGGGTATGGAAGTAGCGGGTGTCGCAAAGTTCAAAGACCTGAAAGCCCCGATGCCAGGTCTGGTCCTTGACATTATGGTCGACGAGGGACAATCGGTAGAAAAAGACAGTCCTTTGGTAATTCTTGAAGCCATGAAGATGGAAAATGTCATCAAGAGTCCTGCCGCAGGCATTGTAAAAAAAGTAAGTGCCAGAAAGGGTCAGGCAGTCGAAAAAAACACTGTATTGATCGAGTTCGCTTAGCAATTACGTTCCCAATATCCGGGCATTTCCCTTATTCAGACCGTATTCAAGCAACATTCAAGTGCTGAAAACGTTGTGCATAAAACAATTTACATGACTCATTCTGTGTTGCCCGTGCAATGCCCGCGAAACTATTTTCGCACCACAGCGTATCTTCTGGTTGAGCAAATGAAAACACCTGTTTATCTTATACTGACTGCGGCAATTTTATTGTCAGCAGTTTTGTGTCGTTCTCAGGATTGTGCTGACGCACTTACAAATGCGTTGTGCGCTGATAGCCCGAATTCTCCGGATACTTTATCAACGACTCCATTCAGCAATGCCTGTATCGACGTTAGTATGTCCTCGTTCTATTCCTTCCATACCAACAGCATAGCGGATGATGGTTCAGTCAATATTGCTATCAATTACGTTGATTGTGATTTTACCACTGGTGGTGCTCAGGACTCGATTTACGTGATGGTCATACCACTTCCTCCAAATGAAGACCCTTGCAATCCACCCTTCAATATCAATACAGTTTGTTTTGCCGACTCGTCTAACTTCAATTTTGATGTAACCAATCTCGGTACAGAACAAGATTATATTGTAGTGGTTGGCTCCAATCATGATCCGGCCTTCGGCCCATGCGAATACACGGTGAATATTTCAGGCAGCGCCGTAGATCTGGTTGCCACGGTCGATCCGATACTTGTTTCACTCGGGGAATCAGCAAACCTCTTGGTTGAAGGCGCTGATCCAACACAATCCATCAATTGGACGCCAGCCCAATTTCTGGATGATCCAACAAGTGTCAATCCAGTAATAACAGCCGAAGAAACCACAGCATTTCAGGTTTCAGGATTTGTTGGCGATTGTGAACTCACGGATATTGTTTCACTGACTATCGGCCCGCCGGTTGAAGTGTTCAATACCTTTACTCCAAATAACGATGGCATCAACGACACCTGGCGCATCAAATACATCGAGCGTTTCAACAATTGCCAGGTTGAGGTTTTTGACCGATGGGGTCAAAGCATTTTTAAGTCCGTTGGCTATGCACAACCATGGGATGGGACTTTTAGAGGGCGCTACCTGCCAACAGGGCCTTATTATTATGTGCTTGAACTAAACTCTTTTGAAGTAACAATTCCTCCAATTCTGGGCGTAGTTAGCATTGTACATTAGAATGAGAAAAACACTGTTGCTCATCATATCAATATTTTGTATCCACGCACTGAGGGCGCAGCAACTATCTCATTTCAGCTACTTCACTTACAATTATCTGCAATACAATCCTGCTGTTGCCGGAACAGCCCCCTGTCTGGATCTCAAATTCGGGTTACGTCGTCAATGGAAGGGCTTTGAGGGTGCTCCCACGACAATTTTCGCTAATCTCCACGGAAAGATTGGTAAGGAATCAAAGTTCAAGATTACAGGTGTTGGTGCCACTGTAGAAAACGACGACTCAGGTCCTTTTAGCTATACCGCTGTTAACGTTTGTCTGTCACATCACAGAAAACTATCGAATAAGTATTTTTTCGCAGCGGGAATCGGGCTGGGATTTGCTCAATATGGAATCGAATATCAGGAAATGACACTGGAGTTTCAAAGCTTTGATCCCGCCATATCGGGATCCGTGAATGATTTTGTATTGCCAACTGTAAATGCCGGTATCTGGCTATACCGCAGCGACAGATTCTATGGACTCTCAGTAAGAAACCTCAACAATCCCAAGATTGAAGGACCCGCCAATACGCAGCTTCGCAGGCACTATACTTTAGCCAATGGTTATGCTATGCGCCTTACTGAAGAGCTCTCATTCAAACCGGCCTTTTTGCTCAATTATGTGGGCAAAAGCAGATCTTCAATTGAGGCCCAATTGCTGTTGAATTACAAAGACCTTGTGGACGTAGGAATAGGCGCAAGATCCGGTCATGGCTTCTCAGCACTGCTCAGATTGTCTGTAGTGAAATATGTTACCGTTGCCTATGCCTATGATATTACCATGAATAAAATCAGGTACAACGGGGCAAGCTCGCATGAGGTCATCATTGGCATCAGAGCTTGTAAAGAGGGCAATCCGCTTCACGTTCCATGTGCCGCATATGACTAACTGCTTCTTCTTTTCGGCATCGAAAACAAGGTTTACTTTTATGTTATGGACATAGTTTTCTTCAGAGAATATTGTTTGGCGAAACCTGGGGTTACAGAACATTTTCCATTCGACAATGTGACACTTGTTTTTAAAGTCGGAGGCAAAATGTTCGCTCTATGCGATGTAGACGAATTCAGCAGTGTAAACCTGAAATGCGATCCGGAAAGAGCAATTGAGCTTCGGGAGCAATATTCAGGCATCATTCCCGGTTATCACATGAGTAAAAAACACTGGAATACTGTTGACACACAAGGCTCTGTTCCCGCCAAACTCCTCAGACAGCTGACCGATGACAGCTATGCGCTGGTGGTCGCTTCGTTGCCAAAAAAGGAACGTGAAAAACTTGCGGGTAAGTCCTAAATATGCTTCAGTGAATCAGTTTACATTTGATTAAAATAATTCGATGCTGCCATGACAGACTCTTCAAAATTTCTTCGACTGCGCGAACTTGCAGATTCCCTCAAAGCTAAAATAGCCGATCTCCAATCGGGAAATCTAAACCGCACTGAAATCGAAAAACTCACGGATGAAAGCCGCGAACTATACGAGCGCCTTGTCGTGATTCGATTCAAAGCGTACTCATCAGAAGTGAAGGGAGAGGAACTCGCAGATCAGGAAGAGATCGCCGAGATTGCTGAACCCGTGCAGCAGGAAATACCAACCGTTAATTTCAGATTGGACGAGGTAAAGCCTGAAGTGCCTGTGCAGGTGTCACTCATTGATGTCATAGAAGAGGTTACTCAAAAGGAAGCTCCTGTGCAGCAGGTAGAACCGATAAGCTTTGAAGAGAAGGAAAATGTCGCAACAGCTCATTCCCCAATTTCAGATAAGCCGTCATCGCTGAGCGATTATATATCTGTCAATGCGCAAAAAGAAAGTCTCCATGATAAACTTTCCAAAGAGTTGAACAGACCAGAATCATTGGCTCATAAACTGGAACATAATCCCATACCAGATCTGAAACGTGCTATTTCCCTGAATCAGCGATTTCAGTTTTCGAAAGAACTTTTCAAAGGCAACAATCAGGATTATGAAGTTGCCATAGAAAAACTGAACTCTTCTTCTCGCGATGAGGCTATGGCTCATCTTGACTCATTGCGCAATAAATATTCATGGAATTCAGAATCAGTAGTGGCCCACGATTTTGTTGATTTGGTTGAAAGAAGGCACCAGTAAGTGAAGCTATATCTGGTTCCAACCCCTATCGGTAACCTTGAAGATGTTACTATGCGCGCTCTTCGTGTGTTGCGCGAATGTGATCACATCTTCGCAGAGGATACACGCGAAACACAGAAGTTGCTTGCTCACTACTCCATCGATAAAAGCGTAAGCAGTTACCATCAAAACAATGAGCATGCAATTCTGAACGGTGTCATCAAAAAGATCTCATCGCTGAATACTTGTGCACTTGTGACAGATGCGGGTACACCTGGCATCAGCGATCCGGGATTTTTACTTGTTCGTGAATGCCTCCGTCATGAAATTGAAGTGGAGTGTTTACCCGGACCGGTTGCATTCGTGCCTGCTCTTGTCATCAGCGGTTTGCCATGCGAGCGCTTTGTTTTCGAAGGGTTTTTACCGCATAAAAAAGGCAGAGAAACAAGAATTAAAAAAATTGCCGCCAGCGACCACACGTCCGTGCTGTATGAAAGTCCGCACCGACTGATTAAAACACTCCAGCAACTGGTTTCATTTTGTGGAGGAAACAGACAATGTTCCGTAAGCAGAGAGTTGAGTAAAAAATTCGAAGAAACAGTGCGCGGAACATTGACCGAAGTACTGCTTCATTTTACTCAACACGAACCGCGGGGCGAATTCGTTATGGTCATAGCAGGTACTGATGGCGCCATTGAATTATCCGAAGAGTCGGGAGAATAAATCTTCCACCTTTCCGACTTGAATAATTTTGATACCACGCGAAAGCTTGTCAAGACCCTTATTGAATTTGGAAACATAGACTTCTTCGAAGCCAAGTTTCATTGCTTCCTGAATTCTGGAATCCACGCGTGATACCGGCCGAATTTCACCACTTAAACCTACCTCTCCCGCAAAGCAGGCAAGTTTGGGTATTACAATTTCACTGTTACTTGAAAGGATTGCGGAGATGACAGCAAGATCCATTGCCGGATCCTCCAGCCTCATGCCTCCTGCGATATTCAGAAAAACATCCTTCATCGCCAGTCGAAAACCACATTTTTTCTCCAGCACAGCCAGCAGCATGTTCAATCTTCTAACATCAAAACCCGTTGTGCTTCTCTGCGGTGTTCCATAAACCGCCGTGCTCACAAGGGCCTGAATCTCCACCAACATCGGTCTGATTCCTTCGAGAGTTGCAGCGATAGCAGATCCCGTTAACTCTTCGGTTTGAGAATGAATAAGTATCTCTGAAGGATTGGCTACTTCGCGAAGCCCACTTCCCTGCATTTCATAAATACCCAACTCATTCGTACTACCAAATCTGTTCTTCGTAGTTCTCATCAGCCGGTAAATATGATGGCGATCGCCCTCGAATTGTAGTACAGTATCGACCATGTGCTCAAGCACTTTCGGGCCTGCCAAGGTGCCTTCTTTTGTAATGTGCCCTATGAGAAATACAACGGTGTGCGTTTCCTTTGCGAACTTTAGCAGACTACTTGCACATTCCCTTACCTGCGAAATACTGCCCGGCGAACTATCAATATTCCGCGTTGACAGCGTCTGAATAGAGTCAACGATTAGAATGTCAGGCCGCATTTCATGCGAATGATGCAGAATGTTCTCAAGTGATGTTTCCATCAGCACCATGCACCTTGGATTGTCGAACCCCAATCTTTCTGCCCTCATTCTGATTTGTTCTTCGCTTTCTTCTCCACTTACATAAAGAACAGAAACATTCAGTTGACGCAACGCCATCTGAAGCATCAGCGTGCTCTTTCCGATACCAGGCTCACCTCCAAATAGGATAAGGCTACCAGGTACAAGCCCACCTCCGAGCACGCGATTGAGTTCCTGATCAATCAGTGGTATTCTGGGCAGCTGAGCAGATTCAAGGTCAGAAATCAATCTCGGCTTTTGCATTTTTTGCGATGAAATACCGGAGAGACCAGGGCCTTCGGTTTTTTGTATTACCTCTTCAACAAAAGTATTCCACTCGCCGCATGAAGGGCATTTGCCTGCCCACTTGGGAGATTGTGTTCCGCAGTTCTGACAGAAATAAGCTGTTTTCACTTTACTCATCGCAGCGAAGCTAAATCATTATTCGGCCAATAATCATGTCCGATTATGCCAAATACCGTGAATAAAAAAAGGGGCTGAATCAGCCCCTTTTCAATACTGTCACAATCCTTATCTCAGAATTTGCAAATGCCCCTGAAACTCCGTCTTTAAGCCAAAAGGCAACTTGATCGTGTACCAATAATTTCCTTCGGACAAATCCTGACCACGCCAATCGTTGCGGTAGTTGTCGGATTCATAAATCAAATTGCCCCAACGGTTGAATACTCTAAGTTCTACATTGTTGTAATTCTCCAAACCTTTGATATAGAATGTTTCATTGCCTCCCGTACCATTAGGCGTAAATACATTGGGTATTAATAATTCACATGCATTGGTTTGCACGTACCAGCTCGAAGATGCGCTTCCACATTCATTGCTGACGGTTCCGATAATTTCGATTGGTAACCCCAGACAACTCCGCGGCACACTATTGGCACAATACTCTACTGAACCCGATGAAGAATTAATCGGATAGCCACTACAGGTAGTGCTCCAGCTGAACTGCGCATTTTCTGCGTTCGTAAATATTGCAAGAGGTTTGCATTCATTTGGACAAAGTGCCAGCAAATCTGTAGACCCACCTGTAACAGTCGGTGCTGTATTGATCTCAACTTGAACACAACCGCTAACAGAGGTATTACAGCCATAAATGTCTGTAACGTTATAGCAATAATCTCCATCTGCATCAGCTACTACTGTATTGGTATTTGAAGTAACCGGTCCAGTCCATGAAATAGTATATTCTGTTGGATTGTTGTAATTAACCGTTAGTGTGATATCGTCCTGTTGGCACTCCAACTCGTACGCTTCGGGAGATGAAGTAACGCTAGCAGTTACTACATCATACACTTCTGCACTTTCTGGCTCTGAAGTGTCGCAATCATTAGACACCACAACGGTATAAGTATTCGCATTGGTAACACTCAATGTCGCTCCAGAAGAGTTGCCGGGTGTCCAGATGTATTCAAGATTGTTGTTGTCCTGACCGGGTGGAATTGGATCCAAAACAACTGATCCGTTGTCACACAAAGGCTGATCATTCAAAGATGGCTCAGGAACGTCGGGTTGATGCGATACGGTGAATGAATCGCTGTCGGTTCCACAAACGTTGCTAATCGTAGCCGTAACTGTTGTATTCACATATCCGGTGTAAGGCCCTGCAATGGCCTCATCGCCATCTGCAACGACACCCTGACCACTCCATGTTAAAGTGCCATTGCCGCTGATATCAATTGCTGTTGCTTCAGCCTGTGCCGTCTCATCGTCACATAAAAGTACATTTTGATTCGGAGTTACATTGATCGTTGGTGGCTCTGAAAACTCAAAATTATAACAGTAATCAAATGGACAATCCGGATTGTTAAAGCACAGTTCGTAAGCACCATATTGAGTTGGTGTGAACGTGGTAGTCATCTGGTCCGGATCAGAAAAAGACCAACCTCCCGGTCCGGTGACTGTCCATGCTCCGGGCAATTCAGTAGGAACGCAAGTAGAAAGAGCTGACCACACGATACCATCTTCCAGAGGTGCGTTTATGATCGTTGGAGTGTTCTGACCACAGTTAAAAACCCACAGAGAATTTCCTGCGAAGTTATTTCCGTTGGAAAAATATTCGATGGCCATGCTGTCTCCGGTACCAATCAGAATATCATCAAACTGTCCCAACGGACCGAAAGTCGTAAAGAAATAAGTTTCCATCGGACTTCCATCTGCCGGATAAACATAGATGTTGATGTAAGAGCCCTGCCAGCCATTCGGGTTGGTGCTGATTCCATAAATCAAAAACTCATCTTCGGGTGGAACAGAATAACCACAGAAATCGAGTGGCTCAATGCCATCGCATTTTGGTCCGTTATTCTCTTCATTGGACTCGCAAGGTGTAACGGGCGTAGTATAAACCAACTTGATATTGAAGTACTGACATCCTTCTGGCGTAACAACATCAACACGGTAATTTCCATCCACGTTACCTGTTACCTGGGCACAAGCTTCGTCTGTAGGCGTTCCCGCAACAAATTCCCCATCGAACCCGGGCTCAACGCTCCACTGATAACTGATATAGTTTTCCGGATTCAAAAGACACACTACTGTATCTATTCCAGGACAAACCTGAATGGGAATATTTCCCCCAACCAAAGGCGGATATTCAAGGGGGGTCAGCGCAATATTCGCACTTGCGGTTGCGGAGCAAATATCGCTATAGCCTATAACGGTGATATTACCTCCTTGTGTTGTTGTAGCCACCTGACCGGTTTGTCCGTTGCTCCACAAATAAGAATCGAAACCTGCAGAAGCTGTAAGTTCCGTTTCCTGACCTGCACAAATAGAAAGATTACCGGTTATTGCTATCGGCGGCGGTACTTGTTCATTGACAATAAACGTATACACAATATCAGTCGATTGCACCGGAGAACCGTTGTCGGTCGCTGTTATTGTAACCGTATTTGTACCAACATTATCCGCGCTAGCAACGAACTGACCATTGTTCAGAATGGCCGCGTTACCGCTGGTTGAGGTCGCAGAAAACCCTGTGCTACTTTGAGTGTAAGCGATTGATGTTGATTGGGTAGATTCCGGTGAAGTGAAGCCCAAATAAAAATCAAATGTTTCGCCAATGCACATGTAGATGGTGTCACAGGCCTCACTCAAAGCAACTGGTGGTTGATTCGTGTTGAAATTGGTCACGCTGGTGTTGAATTCAATCACTCGTCCGTCAAGCCAGTCAACGCCGTCCTGTTGATTGGCAGCTACACCATAAGGGCCATTGTATACCTCTGAATCACAAATATTGAAGCGTCCGAATGCATAGTGTTGTGATCCACTCACGCGGTCGCATCCAACATTGGCAAGATTCGTATTGGCAACACATCCACCATTGGCACCGCTAATCTGGCTATTGGCAAACTGCATATCCAGATAAACGAACTGCACATTGTTACCTCCACCAATCACATCAGAACCATCAGGCGTTATAATCATTTGAAAGGTGTTCACCTTATCATCATTGTTTGGCCAATAGCCCACGTTGACATAATTCACGTACAGAGCGTCATCTGTAAGGAGGTAATAAAGATCACCGCTTGCGCCAAAGTCGAAATCCGTCCAGAAACCTGAAATATGATCATATTGCTGAGCCGACTCAGTACCCAGCGGATCCGGAAATGCTGAAGGTGTGAAGTCAATATAACCCTGATTGCCCAATGCAATGGTCCCTTTAGTAGTAATTACGACCTGATTGTAATTCTGTCCGAAGTAGTTGAAATTCCATCCCAGATTGATTGGGTCACTGTAATTATCCGTGCTGTTTCCAGGACTACCCGGCCACTGTATCGTGTTTGGATTTTCGTATTCAGAAGTTGGTTCGATCCACTTGCAATTGCTTTCTCCTGCGGTTTGATTCGTTTTCTGCATACCGGCCATGGCCTGATGCTTCTTCTTCCATTCCGTCTTTAGCGCAGTGACCCTTTTCGCATCAAAGCGGGGATCCTGGGTAAAAAGCACCCAATCTTCCTTAGACATCTTCTGCAAAAACTCCAAATTGTAGAGTTCCTTTTCCGTCATATCTGAAGAATAGCGCAATTTGTGTGGTGTGCTATAACTTACCTGTGCATTCGATACAAGCAGCACATTCATCAGAAGAAGGAATAAAAACAATTTTTTCATCATTGATAAGTAGTTTAATAACAGCCGTTAAGGTTGCAATTATTTAAGCAAAAATTAAAATTGAATCAAAGGGTCGCAAATATAATCGGTCAACACTATTTCTGCAGATAGACTATGCCTCTCTTTTCGCGGATTTCTTGATTCCTATCAAGACCCCGAACAAGAAATTGGTAATATCCTGTTGGACAAACTGTACCGGAAAAATCCTTGCCCTGCCAAATTTGTCCGTCATTGCTTTCGAAAACCACATCACCTGCATTGTTGCGGATTTGTATTTTCTGGAAAACTATACCCTCGGAATATACCGATAGGTCGAATTCATCATTCAGTCCATCACCATTGGGCGTGATGATGACGTTTTTCGGTATGTCGATTTTCCCGGGAATGATTGCATTACAATTTTGCTGAGCAGTTGTTCCATTGCCATAAGCATCAGTAACTGTTAAGGTCACCTGATAGTTCCCCTCATCCTTGTAGGCATGTTGCGGACTCATGGAGTCGGAACTTTCGCCGTCTCCAAAATCCCATGCGTAGCTTTCAGCTTCGGTTTCTGCCGGCATGAAAAAGAATTGCCTGGTTTCTTTGTCTATAGCCATTACTGTGAATTCAGCGCGGATTTCATCAGGGAAAGAAGATTTCGATCCTGTGCTCTGCGCTCCCGGATCAGCATCGCTTCCACCATTTTTTGACGCATCATGAACTATATTCTTTTCTGAGGACAGTTGAATTTGTGATTCTTCCTTGTCCGAAGTGTTGTTTTGATAAGACAAATTCTCCCCGTCTATTGCCTTTGGCTTATATGTTGACTGTGTTACATCGCTACCAGATTTTTCATTCGGTTCTGCCATTTCCGCAGATTGCGGAGCCACAATGCTTTGATTCTCTTTATCCGCTTGTTCGGAGATTCTAAATGAAGACCCCACGCTTGGAATCTCAGGTGGTACAGCTTCAATGCTCTCCGGTATTGATTCCTTCTGGTTGAAATAGTACGCTGATACTACGACTGCGGAAGTAACAAGAATTGCCGCAATCCACTTGGTCAATCCGGATACAACTCCGAAAGCAGTACCGGTCGAAGCAGGCAGTTTATCAGCTACCTGTTGCCACAACGCATCAGGCACAGCACTTTCATGCTCTCCAAGTTTTTGGGAAAAAATATCCCGTATATGTTCGTCAGTATGTTTCAATGCTTCGTTCGGAAACTATTAAATGCTTTTTTAACCAGTTTTTGGCCTTCAGAAACTGTGTCTTTGATGTATTTTCAGTAATACCCAATGAATCTGAAATTTCTTTATGGCTATAGCCTTCAATCGCAAACAAATTGAAAACCGTTTTGTATCCCAACGGCATTTTCTCAATTAGTTTCATTAAGGCGTCCTCATTCATCCTGCTCACTGCGTCGATGTCAGAGGCATCCATTTCGTCTGCTGCTTCTATATCGGCGCTGTCCCTCCATTTCTTGTTGATTCTGATATGAGTCAGAGCCGTATTCACCATCACAGTCCGAATCCATCCACCCAGAGGTCCACTCGCTGACCACTGACCTATTTTCTCAAAAACCTTGATGAATCCTTCCTGTAACACATCTTCTGCTTCCTCTCTGGAATCGGCGTAGCGCAAACAAACACTCATCATCTTGCGTGAATATTGTTTCCACAAGAGTTGCTGAGCATCTCTTCGGCCTGCAATACATCCCTTTGCCAGTTCCTGATCACTCATTCCTCATTCTTGGGTATGATGCCCGAATCGGGCTAAAAGTTGTCCGCTGCTGCCGATTTTATCGACACGCGGCGGAAAAAACATTATCCTGCTAAATATCAGCGCAATAGGGTTATGTGCCCTGTGAATACACGAATGTTTTTGCTGTCTCTGGCCTCACATTCCACTCGCCAGTTATAGACTCCATCCTGAACATAGTATTCGCCGTTATAAGTTTCTCCTGTCCATACATCTCCAATTTCTTCCGAGTAAAATACCGGATCGCCCCATTTGTTATAAATCCAGAACTTGTATGTGCCGGGCTTGACGCCATTCACAATTGGAATGAGCACGTCGTTGATGTCATCACCGTCTGGAGTAAATGCATTTGGAACGAAGACCTGCAAAACACTCTCTATAAAGACATCCTGACAAAGTGTATCCTTACACCCCTGGGCCGTGATTGCCTCGAGACAAACCTGGAATGGTTGATCCGTTTCAACGTCGGGGAACGTCCAGGTTGGCCGGTTCAAAGAGGAAAATCCTGCATTATAAAAATTCCATCTTATACTGTCTTCTCCTTCGCTCTGATTTTCGAACTGAACTTCCAGATTCAACACATCGACCGGTTGAGGATCCCATGTGAAAGCAACTTCCGGCTTACCATGTATTATCAGCGGATCATCCAAAGTATCGGTTCCAACGCAACCATATTCACTTGTAATGACTATGTAAGGGGAGAAAACTCCAGGTTCATCGTAAACAAAGGTGGTGTCACCACAATAATTATATGTAAATCCCGTGCCCGGAACCCAAGTGCAGCTGTGGTTGTCTGCGAAAGCCGGATCAATGGTGTATTGGAATGAAATGGAATCAGGATAGCAGGCTTCGTTTGTATCTGAGGTAATAATAACTTCAGGATAATCACGCACCAGCACACGCACAGTATCTACCACCGGAACAGAGCAGCCATCGTTCGCTATAACATAATAATCAATGAACGGACTGCTGAATACGGGACATACCTCAAGTGTATCCCCGTTGGCTATCGGCGCATTATCTACCGGTATTTCATACCAATCGGTAAAAATGTTTCCGTTACCACCAAACACTTGCGCAAACAAATCGATACAGCTGTATTCACAAACCTCCACGCTGTCTAAACCTCCTTGCAGAATAAGGCTGATGTCCGGATAGAGCAACGACGTCATATTCAATGTGTCAGATGAGCAACCATTGATGTCAGTTCCGTAAACGAACAATGTTGTGTCCTGAATGATGGTCAGACAAAATGGGTTAGTTTGAGACAACTCACATCCCGCAGCTTGCGGACAGTTATTCCAATGCACCGTGAGCACTCCTGATCCTCCGGTTAGTGTAGTCTCAAAACAGACTTCATCACCAAGACAATTCAGTTGTTCAACCCACGGCACCGTGATGGAAATTTCAGGAGAAATACTTTCAAGCGTTACCTGCACCGTATCGAAACACTGAAGCCCGCTAAGCAAGTCCACGGTCATGATCACATCATAAATGCCTGCAGGCAAATCAACAAATTCGAACGGAACCGCATCAACATTCTGAGAAGGATAAGCAAACTGCGGATCCAGATCATATGAAGTGCCTTCGGCGTCCGTCAATTCAATTCTACCTGTTTCTTCACCAAAACAAACGGGGTTCTCTGTCACAACCTGATCTATCAATTCTTCCGGACGTTCATTGATGAATATAGAGCCGCTGACTATGCAACCCTCAGTGTCTTCGATATCAAAATCATATTGACCTGCGCACAAGTCTGTCCATGATAAATCAGCAATTCCGTCTAATGCATATGGTGGATATCCGCCTTCAACATCAAAATTAGCGAACCCGTGACATTGCTCAAAACAAACCTCATTACTGAATTCGACGGTATAAGTCAATTCATCCGCCACAACAATATCAATGGTGGCTGTTGATTCGCATTGTATCGCGTTGTGAATCTCATAACCTGTTACCTCAAAAGTTTCATCTATCGCAGGACAAACCGTTATGACATCGTTCGTCAACACAGAATTTATAGAAGCTGAAGGTGTCCAGTTATAACCATCCGCTCCAGTTACGGTTAGGTCTGTACAAGTATTGAAACAAAGTGTTTCGTCAAGTGCAGTAATGTCCAGGTCCGGCAAATCGTGAATTGTCAGTTGCATTTGATCCGTGGAGAAGCACTGACCAACGCTCGCAGTAACTGTATATAAATAAACCCCTCCGGCAGCGATCGTTACTGTTGGTTCTGCATCATCAAGTTGTGAAGCTGGAATTCCCGAAGTTGGCGACCACGAATAAACTTCACCCAGGATTGCGGGAGTTCCAATAGTAATGGGTAATCCGGCGCACTGATCCAGATCGGGGCCCGCATCAGCAATTGGGTTAAGAATTTCGACCACATCAATGGTTGTTCCTCCGGCACTCACGCATCCATTGTCATCCACCACATCAATGATCTCATAGGTTCCCGGTTCGCAAGCCGCGAATGTGTAAACTGGATTGATGCCCTGCAAATCAGCGGTTGTTATGGCCGGATCAGGACTAATAATCTGTGCATTAAATGGCGCTGCGCCCGTCATCGCAAGCGTGAGATCAATACATGTTCCTTCGCAAGCGGTAGTATCACCGAAAGACCATTGCACTGTTGGCAGACTATTCACAACAACGTTGACCAATGTAGACGCAGTATTGTTGGTGCACCCGTTGGCATCGGTAACGGTTATGATTTGATATGGACCTGCAGCGCCTACACAGTAAACATATGGGTTATCTATGATTCCGACTAACGCATCATTGGTTGCATCAGGATCATTTACAACAAAGTCCCATGGTCCAGTTCCGGTAAATGCTATTTCGAAACAATGATCAATCCCCTGACAAGTTTCTCCGTTGCCGTCGAAAACAGCTGTAGGCAGCGGGTAAATTGTCACATCAACGCATCCTGAAGCCGTGCCAGTGCAACCACCAGGACTATTGGTCACCGTTTCAAGACAATATTGTCCTCCGACACCTACATTGAATTGATAAGGATTTGCTGCCAGCGGAACGTTTACTGTGGTTGGATTCAAGCCATCAATCGTATATGATATAGTCCATGGTCCTTGACCGGTAAAATCAACCCGCAGCGTTACCTGATCTCCCTGACATGCAAAATCATCGCCAACCACTGTCAGTTGAGCGGTAGCTGCTTGATACCAAGTCACTGGTTCCCCAGGTGAAATATCAACATTCGCTGCGGCCAAATCCACGCAACCGCCAACACCAATACCGCTCAAATCGCCGGCTACAGATGATATGTAATATGTTGTCCCGCTTGCAATAGAACCAAGTCCTGTCGCGCCAAAAACAAGAGGGCTGTCTGCATCACCAAATACAGAATCATCACAATCGATAGCGATAATGGTGCCCGCCGTCGTATTGGGCAGTGTGTGCAATACAAACATTTGTGCATCGTTGCCATCGAGGAACCCATTGTTGTTCCAAACCGCAGTGGCACTCGCAGGAGTGACCTCACCTCCGCAAATCACCAGAGGGGTCAGATCCATGGTTCCTGCATCTGTGAGGACGGGACAGTTATACACTCCTGTGGAAACTGTTGCCGTATTACAGCCGTTCACATCAGAAAAATTCCAGGCACCTCCTCCACTTCCGCTATTGATAAAATCTGTAGTGAATACGTCACCGGTTACATTGAATGCTCCATTGGCTCCTGCAGGGTTCTCAATGTAAGGAAGCTCACCATTCGTCAGTGTATACACCACCTGATATTGAGTACCAATATTGTTACATATCGTATCAGTCGGAGTAGCAACAACATCTTCATTGAAATTCACCGCAATGGTTTCATCAACTATAGTGATACACTGAGGCGCAGCGGTAATGAAGACTTCCTCCAAAGTATAGTCGGTTGATTCATTTGGGCAAATGATATAATTGAATGGGCTGTTCTGTCCGGTTGAAAGACCGAGTGCCGGGTCATCCGGACTCTCTGAAAACTGGATTGAAAATGGGTTTGCTGGTGTTACTGTTACTTCGATCATGGCACAATCTCCTGTGCACAATTCGGTATCATTGATTGTATAAACGACAACAGGTTGTTGATACCATGTCACAGACTGTCCATTGGCAATTTGAACATTGGCTGCAGCAAGATTAACACACCCGCCAACACCCACCCCACTTCCATCACCCACAACAGAAGAGATATAATAAGTTGTACCGCTCACTATGACGCCAGGAGCAGAGGCTACACCAAAAGCGAGAGGAGAGTCAGCATCCCCGAATACTGCATCATCACAATCAGTTGCTATTACAGTACCGATTGTGTTGTTTGCAGTTGTATGCAGGATAAACATTTGCTGATCATTCGCATCCAGAAAACCATCATTATTCCAAATTCCTGTTGCAGACCCAACGCTTGCCGCTGTGCCACAATTCACAATAGGAGTAAGCACCATTGTTCCTGCATCACTTAAAACAGGGCAATTATAGACGCCCATATTCACGACTACGGTGTTGCAGTCATTCACATCACTGAAAGTCCAGGGCCCTCCAGCAACACCACTATTGATTAAATCTGTGGTATAAACTAGGCCGGATCCATTGAAGGTTCCTGTTGCACCACCAGCCAATTCATCATATGGCAACTCGCCTCCGGAAATAGTATAGACAACCTGATACTGAGTACCTGTTCCATTACAGATAGTGTCCGTGGAGACAACGGAAATTTCCTCTTCAATAATTACATCGATGGCTTGATTCAAAACTGCTGCACATTGAGGAACACCGCTGAAATATACGGAATCCAGCAAATATTCCGTATCAACTAAAGGACAGATTGGCTGAACGTAAGGAGAAATAAGGCTGTTGACTGTTCCTCCCAAACCAGGGTCATTCGGTGTTTCGGAAAATACAGCAGTGAAGCCACCGGCTGGTGCTACGGTAAGCGTAATATTCGCACATGCACCTTCGCAAATTTCCGTATCATCTATCGTAAAAACTACATTCGGTTGAACATACCAGGTAACTGGTTGCCCCGGTGCTATCTGAACATTCGGGGCGGCTAAATTCACACAACCACCAACACCAACACCGCTGTCATCTCCAACGACAGATGAAATGTAATAGGTTGTTCCACTCACAACAATGCCTGCAGCGGATGCAACTCCAAACGCTAGTGGAGAATCAGCATCACCAAAAACAGCATCGTTGCAATCAGTCGCTATAACTGTTCCGGCCACGTTGGTCGGTGATGTGTGCAGAACAAACATCTGCTGGTCATTTCCGTCCAGAAATCCATCGTTGTTCCATACTCCGGCTGCTGCGCCGGGAGCTGCTGTAGTTCCGCAAATTTCAAGTGGCGTGAGCGTCATTGTGCCTGCATCACTCAATACAGGGCAACTGTAAACCCCCATGTTCACCACAACAGAGTTACAGTCATTTACATCGCTGAATGTCCAGGATCCTCCGGCAACACCACTGTTGATCAAAACGGAAGTGTAAACTGTACCAGCACCATTGAAGCTTCCGGTTGGACCACCAGCCAATTCATCATAAGGCAACTCGCCTCCGGAAATGGTATACACAACCTGGTATTGCGTACCTATTGCATTACAAATTGTATCAGTTGGCTGAACAGAAATTTCTTCACTCACCACAACATCGATCTCCTGATTGAGTAACGCAGCGCATTGAGGAACACCACTGTAATATACCGAATCAAGTCTGTACGTTCTGTCAAGCGTAGGACAGATTGCAACAACATAAGGAGAGTTCAAATTGTTGATCACACCTCCAAAACCAGGATCATCCGGGGTTTCGGTGAAAACAGCTGTGAATGGATTCGCAGGAACAGTTGTTACCGTGATATTGGCGCAATCGCCTATGCACAGGTCAATATCATTGATCGAGTAATTGACCAAAGGAATAACATTCACTGTGACTGTAGCGCACTGACCCGCAACTGTGTTGTCGCAATTCGCATCCTGAACTCCCGTAACACAATATGTGGAAGTCACAGCCGGAGTGACTGTCCAGTTATAAATATGAGGAGACGGAGCAGCAGGAACCACCAGCGCTGCCTGAGCCACACCACCTATCGTATAATCGACTGTCCAGGGACCTGTTCCTGTAAGAGTAAGCTGCAGGTTGTAGTTATCTCCTTGACAAATAGACCCACCGGCACCTATCACTGCTGTTGGGAGTGGGTCTACAACCACATTAATGGCCGGATTAGCCGCGTTGGTACTTGGACATAGTGGGGCATTAGTATAGGACACGGATTGGATGTCGTAATTAAATGTTCCAGAAGTCGAAGGGTCAGGAACATTGATTGTTCCGTTATCAGCAACCGTTATAGCGGGTTCATTCGTTCCATTGATAGAATAAACTACAGAATAACTTCCTGCTGCACTGTGGTCTATATCAAGAACCAGATTGTCACCCAGGCAGATATCAGGCTCAGGCAGAAAGGAAGCTGTAATAACCGGACGAACAGTTACCACAATATTGTCATTCAGCACTGAATTACATCCAAATGAATCAGTGATACTCACTACAGTATATGTTGTCGTCTGCGTGGGTGAAACATTGACGAAATACGGATCAGCAACATTCGTGACATCAGCTGGTATTGCAGAGACCGGATTCACTGAAAAATCAACATCAAATGGAGCTTGTCCGGCTGTAAAATCCAATGTAAGTGTCAGCAGGGTTCCTGAGCAAATAGTTGTGTCATTGGTCAGCGTTACGGCGGGAGGAGCAAGCTCACCAACTGCAATCGTCTCTGAAATTGTGCAGCCAAAAACATTGTCTGTGACAGTGATGTCATAGTCAATTCCAACACCGCCATTCAGGTTTGACTGATCTTCCTGGCCATCAGCCGTTCCCGCTCCTGTCCAATCAAAATTATAATTACCGGAACCATCTCCTTCCACTGTCATATCAATGGAGCCATTTACCAAACCACAAGTTTCATCCTGAGTTGCAAAACTTAAATCTGACAACGAAACAGATACCACTACGGTATCTGAAGTTGCACATGTTGCCGGCACCCCGGCAGCTGATACACGGTATGATGTAGTGAAGCCCGGTGTCAAATTAAGTGAGGCGACATTGTTAACAACGCCTGTAGGATCACCGCCCGGTAATACATTCCACTGATAATTATTGCTGCCCAATCCGCCTGCAACCAGGTTTACGTTATCGCCAAAACAAATGGTAGTATCGTTATTGGTCAGGAAAATATTCGGTGAAATCGTAATATTCACGACAATATCATCCAGATCCGGAACAGGACAAAAATCATCCTCGGCTTGTATTTGTAAAGCATAGGGCGAACCCGATACCATGGCCGGTGTAGTAAGCAAAGAAAAAGTTCCGACAGCAGGATTCACACCTGTCTGAACGAAGTCGAATGCCAAGCCGGGAACAGCAGTGAAGGAAAGAGTTATCGCCCGGAAAACCTCGGGATTAGTTGCCTCAACGGTAAACACCAATGAGTCGCCGGCACAGACTTGAAGGTTGTTATTACCCGTCAATGTTGTTTCCGAATTGTTCGAAGTAACTTCCGGTATTGTGAAGGCTGTGTCTGTTGGATCACAGTCGCGGACCAGGATAGTCATGTTTTCATAAACGGTGCCAACATAAATGGCCCCATTGAAAATCTCAATTTCAATACAGAATGAAAAATATCCGTCAACTGGAGGAGTCCAGGTAATGGTTCCGGTTGCCGGATTCAATACAACGCCGGCCGGAACACTATATCCAGCCACAGGAACAGAAACATCAGGTGTTGCTCCTGTAGTCTGCACATCGATAAAGTTATATGTGCACGTGAGACCGGCTGGGATATTAATGTTGAGATCATGAACATAAGGATCACCCTCACAGATATAAGGAATCTGAGGACTTGCCGGAGTTGAGATGATGTCGGGCGAATCAGAGCATGGTTGGTTGGTATCTATTAATGTGTGGATATATGCATCCTGAAGAAAAACAGGATCCTGATTGGAATACAAAAGGCTCCAGTCAAAACTATTCCACACAATATTCCATACACAGCCTGGAGCCAATGTTATTACTGCACTATATACAACCTGCAACGTTCCCGGAGTGGCTCCTATTCCACCGCAACTGCTGTTGGGTAGTTCAGTCACACAGAGATCACTAATCTCTGTAGAACTCACCAAATCCATCGCAATGGAGAATGGCACTTGTCCACATCCGGAAGGATAAACGAGCACATCCACGGCTGTCGGGTCCCCCGGTGTACCAAAACAATCTCTGTACAACGTGAATGTAACTTCATACTGATTTGCTCCTTGACATTCCCAGGTGAAATTGCCACCAAGCACAACCTGAGCCTCCGCAGACCCCCACAGAAAGAACATCGTTACAATGATGAAAATCCGCCGTAAAGCCATCAAATCATTTCTCCTATTATTCTTTTTTTCTTTGTTGGTTCAACTCCAAAACTCTAAAAAAAGGGTCACCGAATAAATGGTCAATCCAAAGGTTATTAACATTTAGTATTCAACGAATTCAGTTTTATTCATATCCCTTCACTTTTTTCAAGACATAGGAAAACAAGAAAGGATTGCATCAGTTGTTAAAATTAATCCTACCTGCCTAGACATATATAAACGAAACCAAACTCAAAATGCAACAAGCCGAATCTGTCTTGCAGGGGGATTATGCTCCCCATACTAGTTCTTAAACAGTTTTTTCCGGATTATCTGTTTACCGCTTTCCAGCTCTAATATATAAATGCCCGCCGGATGAGCAGTCATGTCCAATTGGAATTTGCTTGTTCCGTTAGCATATCCTGAAAGGGCCAGTCTACCCTTGGTATCCAGCAACCTATAGCTCTCAACAGAATTCGAACAAACTACTGTGGCAAAATCCGCCATCGGATTAGGATAAACCATGGCCAGATTGGCTTCGTTCTCTGAAACGGATGAGTAAACCACATCAACGGTGCTTGTAAATACATCAGAACAACCTTGTGCATCACTAACCGTAAGCGTGACAGTCACTTCCGCAACTGTCGACATAAAAGCATATGTATACTCGTGCGTTGGCTGCGTTTCCGCAGAAGTTGATCCATC
This sequence comes from Crocinitomicaceae bacterium, assembly GCA_040381475.1. Classification (GTDB taxonomy): domain Bacteria; phylum Bacteroidota; class Bacteroidia; order Flavobacteriales_D; family Sanyastnellaceae; genus JAIBBG01. Next base: position 22,675 of record JBEIHH010000009.1, read on the forward strand.
ACCAAACTCCCAGGAGTAGCTGTTTGCGCCCTCACTATTGTCGACGAAATTCACAATCAGGCCTGAGTCATCATAAACAAACACCGCTGGCATTTCAAATGAAGCTGTGACAATATCCGAAAAGGCAGCAAGACCAGTTGGCCAAAAAGAGTAACCGCCATCATACGGTGAAGTTGGATCCAACTGAGCTCCTATGCCGACAACGGTAAAATGTCCTTGAGGTGCATCGCTGTTGAAAATGTCTGTATTCAAATCAACACGCATAGTGAATTCAGTTTCTCCATTTGTTAGCTGAACATCGAAACCATTTCCAACTTGTGTCCACTGAGCGCCATCTACCAATTCAACGCACTCAATTCTCACCAATTGGCTTTCATTCTCTTCAGTCAACTCACTTATCGTTACCGGCACTTCCAGCTGGTTTCCGCTGTTGATGTATTCAATAACCAACGGGTAGAAGAAACCCATTCCTTCGAATTGACCAACCTGACCAGAGACCATTACACTATCACCTTCAGCAACGGTATAACCGAATGACTCATCCGAATCAAATACTTTGATCCCGCCGGTATTATCTATTAGCGTAAACTCAGTTCCTGAAGGGTTGAAGTTAATTCCATGTACCACACCCTGAATACTACAGAATATTCCCAGACTATCCAATTCGCCGTTGCCGTTGTTGCCGGTTATTTCTCCTATCGTATAGAGCGGAAAGTCAAAATCACTTGGCTCAATTGAAATAGTGATGCTTTCATTTACAAAAGTTGCAAGGTCATCGTCATCCAACAAAGTGAGGGTGATGTATTCAAATAATTCCTCTTCTTCAATATCGTCAATGATTTCTATACTAATTGTCTGAGTGTTGTTTGCAGCAGTAAAAGTAAGATTTGTTGGCAAAGCAGAAGTGAAATCTGCTCCTTCAGTAGCTGATGATGCCGATATCTCCACTGTGATTGGCACATCAGTGGTAACATTGAAAGCCTGAATTTCAATCTCAACAGTACCAACTGATTCTTCGACCTGAATGGCTGTCAAAACGAATGAAACGAATGCTTCGCCACCGCAACCCTGTGCAGAGTGGCTGCCAACTGTTGAATATTCTGTCACGGGAAATGAGATCCACTGGCCTTGTGATAGAGCCCAATCAGTTGTAGGCGATGTTACGTTTATGTTTCTTACCAATACATGATCCGTAGTGGAATTGTTACCGAATTGCCATCCTGCTGCACCTGGGTCTTCTCCAACTACGCCAATGATATCAATTGGGATAAGATTATATGTCAGAACAATTGCATCGTTGCCATTGAAGGTTGCGATACTACCCGTTAATTCCGCCTCTGCAAGAATTGCAGCGCTCGCTTGACTATTGGCCACAACAAAAACACCGCCCGGCTCGAGTGTACCGTCCAATGCTGCAACAGCCGTAAAATCGAGCGCGCCATTTGTATACATCAACAAATCATAATCGCTTAGATCAACCGGAAATGGTGTTGGATTGTAAATTTCAAGAGCCTTATCCTGTGAATTGCCCTCGAAATATTGAGAAATGAAAAGTCGCGTACAGCCTTCGGTCAAGGTACAGTTAAGAACATACACTTCCACATAATTATCCGACAAATCAAGACACGTGCCCAACGCACTCAGACCACTTAGAGGATCTCCTGCCTCGATTGTTGAAGGATCCAATCCATCAAAAAATGCAAGTCCATGCACGCGATATTCACCCGCCGGCAATGAATTAAAATCATAAAATCCCTCATCCAACTGTTGTACAATCATGTTATCCGCATCTGTGAGGAAATAGGTGTAGCCATTGGCATTTCCGGTGTTCGCATAAGCAAAATAGTATACGTCTGGCTCGGTATCAAGACAGAGACTCACGTATGTATTGTTGTCCGAGGTAGTTACGGCACCTCCATCACAAACGTCAACCTGACATTCAGTTCTAGTGATCACCAAAAAATTACCGGACAAAGAATAACAGTCGTCAGACAAAGCATCCGTTACAGCCGATCCTTCTGTTATGCTGGCGGTGTTTAGATTTCCATTGTACGAAAAACCATAAATATGAAATACCCCAACGCCAAACACATCCATATCAATTTCCGGAGAGCCAGAAGTGCTAATTATTGTATCATTCGCCCCGGTAATAATCCAGATGTAATTATCACCAAACAAACTATTGGTCGTTAGTGTAATAATATTGTTCGCGTCTTCAACACACTGTTCGCTATCACCTGCGCTTAATGATATTTGACCGCCAACACAGGGCGGAATATTTGAAACACCGGGTGTCAGACTCTGCTGAACATAAACGGACATATCAAATGCTGCTCCGCCATCTGGCACACGCGAAAAAGAAGTTGCATTGTTCGCACTTGCATCGAGCTGAGGTTGACCAGGCGTCAAAGCAGCAAGCAATTCCAAATCATCCGGATCTTCCGTACCATATACAATCGCATCCACCAGGCCGCTGTTGCCCACCGGAGTGCCGCTCGGCCATTGGCTCGCATCAGCTGCGTATAAAGCTACAGCATCCTCGCCGTTTTCTATTGGGCCGTTTAGAATCATATCCACATTTGGTACGGTCGCGCTTCCCAAAACAAAAAAGCCGTTTTCATCCAGATTGAATCCATCGAGATCATAAGAGTCATAAACGGTATTAGATGCACCAGTAAAAAACACAAGGGCTAACCCGTTCAATGAAGTTCCAGGTAATCCAAATAGCTCGATGAACTCATCATTGTCGGTTCCTGGCTGATCCATGTCCAGCTCATTGATTCTGACATCAGTCGCAGGGCCAGCAACTTCGTCTGTCCAAAAATCAATTCCATCTTCGTTGCCGTCACCGGTATAAAACCAAGGTCCACTGCCGGTCAAAAATGTGCCTGCTGACCATATGCCGGCAGCAACAGCAACATTCTCCCGACCCTGTCCACCGGCTCCGTATTGCATGAAATCAACCATTGCTGATGCAGAACTGAACGACCCTGTAGGTAAATACAATCCGATATCACTTGCCACAGTGTTGAATCCTGATGAAGCAGCCCAGTTCAATGCCACTTCTTCTCCTGATGCCAAATTCAAATCGCCACTCAAAATGGTGATAGACGGAACCACCAAATTATCATACTCGAATAGCGCGCAAAATCGATAATTCGTAATATCCACGCTAGAGCCTCCAAAATTTTTTATGTGGATTTCTTGTGATGCAGGATCAACATAGGTAAGTCTGATCTGAGCGATGCCGATGAAATTCAGCAGCATAAAAAAAGCAAGTAATGATCTTTTCATGAATATATAGATTAGTCGTGTGATTCGTTTTCTGATTAGGGCTGCAATTTCGCAAAGTCTAATCATTCATTATGCATTTACATATTTTCTCTTTGTAAAATTCTCAAATAAGAATTAGAACAATGAAAAAACCCACCTTTCGGTGGGCTTTATCAAATCCTATCAGGAATTTCAATACCGTTAGGCAAGCGCCTGTTCATATTGTTCTATAGGCGGACATGTACAAACCAGATTTCTGTCTCCAAAAGCATTATCAACCCGTGCCACGTATGTCCAGAATTTATTCTCACGCAACCCAGCCACCGGGTAAGCAGCTTTCTCTCTTGTGTAGGCATGACTCCATTCATCCGAAGTAAGCTCCGTTGCAGTATGTGGTGCCATTTTCAATACGTTGTCAAGCTTGTCGGCCTGAGCAAACTCAACTTCCGCAATTTCTTTTCTGATAGCAATCATCGCTTCACAGAAACGATCCAATTCGGAAAGAGGTTCACTTTCTGTTGGTTCAACCATCAATGTACCTGCCACCGGGAACGAAACAGTTGGAGCATGAAAGCCATAGTCAATCAAACGCTTGGCAATGTCTTCCACCTCTATTCCAAACTTTTTGTATTCACGGCAATCAAGAATCATTTCGTGCGCCACGTGCCCATGAGTACCCGTGTACAGAACGTCATAATGACCCTGCAATTTCGATTTCATGTAATTCGCATTCAGTATGGCATATCTGGTTGAATCTGTCAACCCCTGACCTCCAAGCATTTTTATATAGCCATATGAAATCAACAGGATGAGTGCGCTTCCAAATGGAGCCGCAGAAACACCGTTGATTGCCTGAGGGCCGCCTGTTTTAATCAAAGCATTGCCTGGTAAAAAAGGAACAAGCTTGCTGTTCACGCCAATCGGACCCATGCCCGGACCACCGCCGCCATGAGGAATGGCGAATGTCTTGTGAAGATTCAGGTGACAAACATCGGCTCCGATATTTCCAGGAGAAGTCAATCCAACCTGTGCATTCATATTCGCACCATCCATATAGACCAATCCTCCGTTGTCATGAATAATTTTCGTGATATCCTTGATACCCTCTTCATAGACCCCGTGTGTACTTGGATAAGTTACCATCAGCGCGGCGAGACGATCCTTGTAATGCACTGCTTTCTCAGAAAGATCTGCAATATCCACGTTGCCATTTTCATCGCATTTGGTCACAACCACTTGAAGACCGGCCATCACAGCTGATGCCGGATTTGTTCCGTGCGCTGATGATGGAATCAGACAAATATCGCGATGGCCCTCGCCACGATTTTCATGATAGGCCATGATTACCAGAAGCCCTGCTAACTCGCCCTGGGCGCCACTGTTTGGCTGCAAACTCATGCCATCAAAACCGGTGCAAACGCATAGGTCATCATGAAGCTCTTTTAGTATTTCCTGATAGCCCATAGTTTGATCCATAGGAGCAAACGGATGAATATCGCTGTATTCCGGCCATGTAAGCGGAACCATCTCGCTGGTTGCATTGAGCTTCATGGTGCAAGACCCCAGTGGAATCATCGCATGAGCCAACGATAAATCACGGTTTTCCAGCTTTTTCAAATAACGAAGCATATCGGTTTCACTTCTGTGTTTGCTGAATACCGGATGTGTCATGAACGCAGATTTCCTTTCAAATATTGGCTGAGTCGCAGGCTCAGTTGATGCAGAAACAGTCGCGCCCAAAATGGTTGCGATTTCCTGTATGTCCTCTGCGGTAACGCGCTCATGCAGTGAAATGCCAATATGCCCATCGCCAAAGTATCTGAAGTTTATTCCTTTGGCTTCTGCTTTAGTTCTGATCGCATTCTCATCAGCAACCTTGACCTTCAGCGTATCAAAAAAATGAGAGTTTACCTGATTCGCACCAATTCCTTTGGCAAGCCTCACCGCATGATCATGAATTCTTGTCGCAATCCGCTTGATACCTTCAGGGCCATGATATACCGCATATGAAGCAGCCATCACCGCCAGCAATGCCTGAGCGGTGCAAATATTGGATGTTGCTTTTTCACGTCGAATATGCTGTTCGCGGGTTTGAAGACTCATACGAAGTGCTCTGTTTCCATGACGGTCCTTGCTCACACCAATGATTCGTCCTGGCATATTCCGTTTAAACTCATCCTTTGCACAGAAGAATGCTGCATGAGGACCGCCGTAACCCATAGGCACTCCGAAGCGCTGAGAGTTACCAAAACAAACATCTGCTCCCCATTCACCCGGAGGGGTTATCAAGGCAAGAGACATTAGATCTGCGGCACAGGCAATAAAACCTCCAACAGCATGCATTTTCTCGGTATATGCACGATAATCACATATCTGACCATTCGCATTCGGATACTGAACTAGTCCTCCAATAAAGGATTGATCCGGATTGTGGTCGTTAAAATCACCTATCACCAACTCAATGTTCAGGTGCTTCGCGCGGCCCTTCAAAACGTCAAGCGTCTGAGGGAATGTGTTCCGATCAACAAAAAACTTATTAGCACCTGCCTGATCCTTTTCCTTGCTCATACTGTGCAGGAACATGATCATTGCTTCAACACCTGCTGTTGCTTCGTCAAGCAATGAAGCACTGGCAATAGGCAGTCCGGTCAGGTCGCTTGTCATGGTCTGAAAATTCAGCAACATTTCCAATCTGCCCTGAGCGATTTCTGCCTGATAAGGCGTGTAGGCCGTGTACCAGCCCGGATTCTCAAGAACATTTCTCAGCACCACAGCCGGAACAATCGTTTGAGAATAACCCAAGCCGATATAGCTTTTGAAGACTTTGTTTTTCTTCGCTTTATTCCACATCAGATTCAAATACTCATGCTCGGCAATGCCTTCAGCAACTGACAACGGGGTCTTATTCCTGATCGCAGACGGAACAGTTTGATCAATAAGCTGATCAATGCTGTTCACACCAATCGACTTCAACATAATTTTTACTTCTTCTTCCCTTGGACCTATGTGCCGGGCTGTGAAATTGGTACTTGACATATTTTGTGTCTTTGTGTTTTTTATTTATTCACTAAATGCAAAACCGTCTATTGATGAATTTGTTTGCTTCGTCATATCAAAGGACGGTCAGTCATCAGGACGCCAAATATAACTGCGCAATGCGTACACAAAAATGACGTTAAGCAGCACAAAATTGAGTTACCGTGAATCGTTCATTTCTCAGTGTCATTCAATAGCTAATTTCGCGGCATATGTCTGAAGAAATCCAAATACCGGTTGGTGCGAGCCGCGAGGCAACTTATGAAGCCCTGCTGCCTCAAATTGAAGGTCTTCTAAGTGGTGAGAAAAATGTGGTTGCCAACGCTGCCAACCTTTGTGCTGTCCTTCGTGAGGCGTTTGGATTTTTTTGGGTGGGATTTTACTTCGTTGAAAACGACGAACTCGTTCTTGGTCCGTTCCAAGGTCCGGTTGCGTGCACCCGCATTGCAAAAGGACGCGGAGTGTGCGGACAGGCATGGGAAAGCGCTTCTACTATTGTCGTGCCGGATGTCGATTTGTTTCCCGGCCACATTGCCTGCAGTAGTTTGTCGAGATCAGAAATTGTGGTGCCCTTGATCAATGACAAAAACAATGTAATTGGCGTTCTCGATGTCGACAGTGAACATCTGAATCATTTCTCCGAAACTGACGGGAAATACCTTGAAGCAATCTGCAAACTTTTGATCTCTGCCATTGAAGTACGCTAGTTTCTATTGGATGCTGATGCTCTGCTGGAGCTGTGCTCAGGTGCGCTCGCTGCCGGGCGGAGAAAAAGACTTGGCTCCGCCCGTGGCTCTTCTGGCTGATCCACCAAATCTTACTTCAAATTTCCAAGGCAATGAGATTGAAATCGTTTTTGATGAATACATTCAGCTCAATAATATTCAACAGGAACTAATTGTTTCTCCACCTCAGAAAAAATTCCCTGATATAAGAGTTAAACAAAAAAGTGTAGTCTTAAAATTCAATGATGAGCTGTTGCCCAATACAACCTATCAGATCAATTTTGGTGATGGAATCGCTGATGTGAATGAAAACAACAAAGTGCAAAATCTGGTTTACATTTTCTCTACCGGAAATGTCATCGACTCCCTCAAGATACATGGATCGGTCAGGAATGTAGAAAGTGACAGCCCTGGTGAAAAATACAAGGTACTACTATTCGAAAATGATACAGCTGTGTTTTCACAGAAAATGAACCCGCTTTATTTTACTAAAACAAAATCCGATGGTTCTTTCATATTGTCATATCTAAAGGCTGGCAATTATCATCTCGTAGCACTTGACGATCTCAATAGCAACTACCACTGGGATGAAGGAGAACCCCTTGCTATGATCAATGAGTCGTTTGAAATACCCCGGCCAGACTCAGCAACAACCCTACTTCACGCAAGCACACCGTTACCGGAACTGCCGGATGTTACATCTTTCGTCGCCGATTCAACCGGAATTTTGAAGCTGCCATTAGACCCTCATTTCCGGAACTTGAAAGTGAAACGCCTCAACGGAGAGAGCGTTGATATCATTGTTGATCGGGACAGTTTGTTTTCTGTCTTGACGGGTGCACCAACTGAAAAATTCGAGGATGTGCAACTTGAGTTCGATACCCTGGTCGTCGACACATTGAATGTGCCATTTTTCGCTGCTGCTCAGAAACAAAAGGCAAAACTGTACACAGATACCCCACAAAAAATATCCAGCACCCAAGAAATTCGTATCTATTCAAACCGCCCAATCCTATTGCTGGATGAAAAATCGATCAAAGTAAAAGTTGACAGTTTACAGGTTGGGGGCACCATCGAAAAAACCGGGAATCAATTTGGATTTGTAATTAAGGCGCCAATTCCTCCGGGAAAATCTGCGGAGATAACCATACCACCCGGCACTTTTGCAACACGAGATGGCGCCGGTCATGACTCACTATTCATTAAAACATATTTATACCGTCCCGAAGAATTGGGAACTGTTATTCTCAATTTTCAGGCCTTGAATTACGTCGGGAAATTGTTATTGATTCTCTCGGATAAAAATGATAAACCAGTTCTCAAAACACTCATCAACGCACAGGAAGAAATAACAATCAGAAATCTTCCTGCAGGAGATTATGTTGCGAGAGTCATTGAAGATGTAAATCAGAATCAATTGTATGATCCCATCAATTTAAAGCGAAAATCAGTGCCGGAAATCACCCATATCTTCAGTGGTAAAATAAATGTTCGCTCTAATTGGGAGTTGAAACTCTCCTGGAAAATTGAGTGATGGTATTTTGAAAACTAAAACTGGAAATAACTGCGCCGTTTAAATCTCGGCTTGTCATTCTTGTCAATACAAAGTTTTCTGTAGTTGTATTCAGCATCATCATCGCCCATTTCAGCTGCCTCGACCCAATCCCCGCAGGCGCCTTCCATATCGTGAAGGTTGTACAAAGCCTCACCGCGGTAGTAAAGCACATCAGCTGTGAAATCTATGTTTTCGAGCTTGAGCTCAGACAACATTTCTATGGCATTTCTAAACTGACCCATGCCAAGAATAATTATTGCCATATTCATTTTTGCTCTGTGGAGTTTAGGATCAATTTCGAAAGCCCTGGTGAAGTCTTCCAATGCGAGATTCATCTTTTTCTGATCCGTGTAATTCGCTCCACGCAAATAATAGGCATCCGCATATAAAGAATCACGCATAATAGCTTCATCAATGTAGCGAAGGCTGGCGCGTGTTTCCATCATCATGTATTCCGCTGTTGCAAGCCAATAATAAATACGAGGATCTTCATCATTACGCTGAAGAAAGGTTATCAGGTCGATCTTCGCTGATTCAAAAAGTGACATTGAAATTTTACAAATACCACGATTCAGATAAAGATCATCTCCAACGTAACCCCCCGATTTTGCTTTGTCATAATCTTCGAGTGCGTTGGAAAATTCACCAAGTTTCTGATAACTGTTGGCACGACAAAAAAGCGCTTCGGGTGAAGGATGCTGTGCCACGGCAATATGTGCATTGCTCAATGCTACTTCATACTTCATCTCCTGATAGGCTGTTTTAGCCTGATCCAAAGCAGATTGCGCAACACCATGAAGTGAAATCAGAATCGCCAATAAAATTGTAATCGCACATTGTTTCATCAAAAAATGGTTTGGGAGTTTTTACGGAGAACCGGTCAAATTGGTTCAAAAAAAACCGCCCGAAAACGGGCGGCTTGATACTTTAATTCCAAAAATTTCAGTTTCTCAAAACCCTAGATCTGTTTGATCTTAATTTTTTGACCGATGGCCAGTTTGTTCTCTTTCAAACCGTTGTTCAAATCTTTGATCTGATCAACAGAAACGCCTTTTGAGTTTGCAATCTTCGTGAGTGTATCACCCTTCTGGACAACATAGTATTTGTACTGCGGCTTTGCTGAATTTACCGGCTTGGTCACTGCGATATCCTTAACCTCAGTTTTGGCTTCATCCTGATAGTTCTCTTCTTCGGAAGATTCCTGGTCTGTTTTTGCCGCTCCCGTTTCTGCTTTTTCAGTTTGTTTAGCCGATGCATAATTGTCATCATTCACATAAACTGTCTTTTTCACTTTGGTTTGCACCTTCAATGATTGACCCGCAACAATTTTTGTGCTTTTAATCTTGTTCCACTTCCGCAATTCTGCCAACGTAACATCGTACTTATTAGCAATTGAACCAAGTGATTCTCCTTTTTTCACTTTGTGGGTTTTCCATCCCGTCTCCCAAACCGTCTTCGCAGTCTTTCCCTCGGGCGCATTGTCCTGACTTGCTGAAAGCACAGGCTCAGGTTCATACCTCCTGATCTCACTCTGGGCATATACAACTTGTTCGTTGGCCATGAACAATCCAACCTTTGCAATAGGAAGAACGAGATAGTGCTTATCTCCGTTCGCCGGAATTTCTTTGAGTTTATATGTACCGTTCAGAAAAGAAATGTCTTCTACCGACATATCAATCACTTTTGCAAGTGAGGCAAAATCAACACGATTACTCACGCCAACTGTATCGACCTCAAAAAAAGATGCGATAGGTTTTTTCGGATAGATATTGTATTCCGGTGCGTAATTCATCACATAATTCACTGCAATAAAAGCAGGAACATAGCCCTGGGTTTCTTTGGGCAGAAACGGCTTAATTGACCAAAAATCACGCTTACCTCCGGACCTTCTGATGGCTTTGTTCACGTTGCCCGGACCACTGTTATACGCCGCCAGAGCCAGCTGCCAGTCGCCGAATGTCTTATAGAGAAACTTCAGATAACGACAAGCGGCATCAGTTGACTTATAGGCATCAAATCTGTCATCCTGATAGCTGGTCACATCCATATCGTACATTTTACCAGTGCTCACCATGAATTGCCACAATCCACCTGCACCCGCATGTGAGATCGCAGTTGGATTTAAGGCAGATTCCACGATGGCCAGATATTTCATTTCAAGAGGTATCCCGTATTTAGCGAGATACTCTTCAATCATCGGAAAATACAATTCGGACATGCCCAGAACCTTCGTTGAAATGTCTCTGCGTCGAACCGCATACAAATCAATAAATCCCTGCACGGTGCTGTTGTAAACGAGATCAAAAGGTGTGTTTCGGTCCAGAATATCCATGCGTGCAGCCACAACATCAGTCGGGAAAGCCGGCACAGCCTCAGGGCTGTAACCATAAGCGTTCAACAAACACTGGTCGCTGCTGTAGCAATAGTGATTCAGGTAACTGGAAACCAGAATTCGATCAATTTCAGCTATCTCCGGATCATCCGGGTTTAACTGAAAATTGCCGCCCTGTGGGAGCGAATCCTTCAACGATGTGGCGCCCGCAAAAACGGAGGCCATCAATGCAACTACAAGAACGGTTGATTTTTTCATAATTTCCTGGTTTACTTGCTTGTGGTTGATAAATCATAGCGCGATGATAATAAAAACGGCTTTTCATCACACTATTTGGCACAACTAAATAAACGAGCACAAATTGCGGAAGTTTCACAAAATTCTGGTGGCATCAGTCTCAGATTATCAACATACGTCTGAGCATATTGATTACTTCTACCAAACACGATAAGAATACGATGGAAATATCACCCTTTTTGCTTTTATGCAAAAAGGTTCACTCAGCAGTTCAAAATCAGAAAAAATTACTTCTTTTCCGGACCGTCGGGATTGTCGGCAACATCTCCCTTGCTGGCATCCTTGAACTCTTTCATGCCACGGCCCAGACCACGCATTAGTTCAGGAATTTTCTTACCTCCGAAAAGAAGCAAAACAATGATCAGAATAACAATAACTTCTGTTGGACCTAATCTTCCCATGGAAATTCAATTTTGTTCCGCAAATAGCGGACGGCAAAGATAGGCGCAGATCCAAAATTTACTCATTTCAGCGAAATTTTGTTCTCAGACCAATTTCAGGTTGTCCAGTAACCTCACTCCACCAACCCAGGCCGCGACCAGAATTACCGGCTCGGAACCTTCATTCCAGTCGTGAACAACTCCAAAGGTCTCAGAATCAACTATTGACAAATACTCCGGTTCGATACCCTCAAATGAAGCAAGCATTGACAGGCCATATTTCTCAAGTTCCCCGGGAAGCATCTTACCCTTAAGGGCTGACATGGCTATCAGAGTCTTGCTGATGCCTGAAGCAATTTCTCTTTCTTGTGAACTCAGACGCATGTTTCTGGAGCTCATGGCCAAGCCGTTTTCTTCCCTGATTAAAGGACAGCCAATAATTTCTATCGGTAACCTCAACTCATTTGTCATTCGCCGAATAAGCGCCAGCTGCTGAAAGTCCTTCTCTCCAAAAAAAGCCTTATCAGCAGGAACTGCCTCAAAGAGTTTTTCAACAATGGTGAGAACTCCGTCAAAATGGCCCGGTCGAAAATGGCCTTCCAGACTGTTGCTCAGCGCTCCAAAATCCCAATGCCGTTTTTCATTGGCGGGATACATTTCACCCACAGTGGGATGAAACAAAGCGTCGCATTTCGCAGACATCAGCATCTCGGCATCTTTTTCCAAAGTGCGCGGATAATGCTTTAAATCGTCGGAATTGTTAAATTGGGTCGGGTTGACAAAAATCGACACCACAACACGCTCACAGTGGCGCTGAGCTTGCTCTACCAGAGTAATATGCCCGCGGTGAAGCGCTCCCATGGTTGGCACGAAACCGACCGTCCTGCCGGATAATTGTTCTGCCAGCACCCATTGTCTGACATCCTTAATGTTCTCAAATACAGCTAATGACGTGGTCAAGGCAGAAATATTAAGGTGTCAAATCTAAACGTTTGGAAATTTAAATGAATATTTATATCTATCTTTGCACCCTGTTTATAAGATGAACGAACAAACACGTATGAGCAATAAAACAAAAATTCTATACGTATCTCAGGAAATCCTACCCTTTTCTCCGGAAACCCCAACCTCACAAAGTAGCAGATTTTTACCACAGGCAGTTCATGAAGGTGGTAAAGAGACGCGTATTTTCATGCCTCGATATGGTAAAATCAACGAGCGCAGGCACCAATTACATGAGGTCATCCGGTTGAGTGGGATGAATTTGATTGTTGACGATACGGACCATCCATTGATTATCAAGGTGGCCAGCATCCCTCAAATCAGACTTCAGGTATATTTCATCGATAACCAGGAATTCTTTCACAGAAAGGCTTTCTTCCATGATGAAAACCTGGATATGTTTCCTGATAACGACATGCGCATGATCTTCTTTACAAAAGGAGTTCTTGAAACCGTTAAAAAATTGGGCTGGGCTCCTGACATCATCCATTGCCATGGATGGTTCGCTTCCCTGATGCCGATTTATGTCAAAAAGCTTTACAAAAGGGATCCACATTTCGCAGATGCCAAAATAGTTACTTCGTTGTACAACGATGGCTATGAAGGATTACTCGACAACAAAATTGCCGACAAAATCTCTTTTGATAGTATCAAAAAAGAAGACATGTCACACCTTGGTAAACCAAGTCACACCAATCTATTGAAAACGGCGCTTCAACACTCAGATGCCGCTATCGTTGCCGAAGATGGTGTAGACCCGGACCTGGAAAAATTCTGTGTTGAAAATGACATTCCTTTGATGAAACAACATCAGGAATTGGACTATCTCAGTGCCGTAGATGATTTTTATGACTCCATATCGCTGGGAAAGACTGAGCTCGTTGATTAAAAATAATTATTACCATATTTCTATTACGAACAGCCTCAAGCAATTGGGGCTGTTTGCAGTATTGGCCTGCTTGTCGCTGGTGGCCTGCAAAAAACCTGAAGAAAGTCTTGGTGAAAACTTGCAGCCTTCCGAAGATTTGCTGTATGCCGTGGTTTCAGATTCTTTCGCTATCACTGCCTTTACCGAGAAGATTGATTCTCTCCGGACCGATGTTTTCTCCAATGTAATGGCAGGCAATTATATCGACGATCAGTTTGGCACAGTCAGGTGCCGCGCAGTCATGCAGTTTTCACCTGACTTAACATCAACCGGCCTGCCTTTCGACTTTGATGTATACTCGGTGGTGCTTTCCCTGGCTTATCAGCCCGAAGCATATGGAAATAATGCGCCGATGTACTTTGAAGTAAATGAGTTACTGGAGCCAATTTATCTGGACTCACAATATTTTTCGAACCAGATTCCCTTAAGAAGCCCTGAAAATCTGATCCTGCCGGGAAAAGAGACCTTCACTACCCGCTCAGAATATGCCGCTGTAACCAACGATGATGACATAGAATATCTCCATATACCGCTAAATGCAGAGCTGGGTGAAAGACTGCTTGCAGTTGACAGCGTGCTTGATACATTCGACGAGTTCAGTGAATATTTCCATGGTCTCGTTGTAAGTTCACGCACTACAGACGGAAGGGTTGTAAATTTTAGCAACATTGACTGCCAGCTGACAATCAGATATGCTTACGAGACTGACAAAGAATCCACTCTGGGTTCTTACACCTTTCCGTTTACCAGTTCATGCGAAGCATACACCGCAGTGGAACATCAATATTTCGGAAGTCCTCTCGGTGCTCTTACACCAAACAACCCTCTTGCGGCCACAAGTCTCGGCTACCTTCAGTCCACCGGTGGCACCAGAATGCGTGTCGATATAGGCGATGTGCGCCGACTGGCCGAAATACCCGGAATTACCATCAACAAAGCAGAGCTGGTTATGCCGTACGTTGACGATGATAAATTCAATCTTATTGACACGCTCAACGTGGTTTACGAAACAGAGCCGGATGTATTCACTGTTACAAGCGATTTCAAACGAAATGTCGGCGGAAATTTTAGAAAAGAAATAGGGTACTATCGATTCAACATCACATCTCATATTCAACAAATGCTGATGAATGAAATTGATACCGATCAACTGCTTGTTGTTGTCAACCCACGGGTAAGAGGAACTTATAATTCTTCCGGAGTCAGGAGATCTATTGTTCATGGTCCTGATTTTGATCCGGCGGACAGAACAAGAAATATGCGCCTTGTTATTACATATACTTATTAGCGCAATTGCTTAGTTCGTGCTACTTTTGCTGAACTGGCTAAATAACTTCAAAGACATGTGTGGAATTGTAGGATTCATAGGTAATCAGAACGCTTATCCGATTCTGATCAAAGGGTTGAGAAGGCTTGAGTACCGCGGCTACGACAGCGCCGGTGTTGCCATGATCGAAAATGGTGATTTCAATCTTTATAAATGCAAAGGCAAAGTCGCCGATCTTGAGACGCTTGTTCAGTCACAAAACATCAATGGCAACATTGGTATCGGACATACCAGATGGGCAACCCACGGTGTTCCTAACGATATCAACGCTCATCCGCACTCTTCCGGCGATGGCAATCTTGTTTTGATTCATAATGGTATCATTGAAAATTATGCCTCTCTGAAAGAAGCACTCAAGAATCAGGGTCACGCATTCAAAAGCGATACAGATACAGAGGTGCTGGTGCACTTCATCGAAGATGTGATGGCAAAAACAGGATCAGACCTGTTTGAGGCGGTGCGTATTGCGTTAACGGAGGTAGTTGGAGCTTATGCTATTGTTGTGATGGATCGCAGAAATCCGGATAAACTGGTTTGTGCGAAAAAATCAAGTCCTTTGGTGATTGGTATCGGCGCCGAAGGTGACTATTTCATTGCATCAGACGCTACTCCATTCATTGAGTATACAAAAAACGTCGTTTATCTGGAAGATGAAGAAGTGGCGCTTATTGATCGCCATGCAGGCCTGAAAATAGTTACTGTTTCCAACCAACAAAAAACACCATATATACAGGCGCTTGAACTCAAACTGGAGGCTATCGAAAAGGGTGGTTACGACAGTTTCATGCTCAAAGAAATCCACGAGCAACCCAGGTCTATTCTTGATTCCATTCGCGGCAGGCTGAATCTTCAGTTAGGCATGCTTAAGATGAGCGGAGTCGACAGGCATGAAGAAAAATGGACAAACGCAAACCGTATACTCATCGTGGCATGCGGAACTTCATGGCATGCAGGTCTGGTAGCCGAATATCTCTTTGAAGAGTTTGCCCGCATTCCGACCGAGGTCGAATACGCCTCAGAATTCAGATACCGCGATCCAATTATTCAGCCTGGCGATATCGTAATTGCCATTTCACAGTCAGGAGAAACAGCAGATACGCTGGCGGCAATTGAGTTGGCCAAAGACAAAGGGGCATTTATCTTCGGTGTATGCAACGTTGTAGGTTCAACCATTTCCAGAGCAACCCATTCCGGTGCATATACTCATGCCGGTCCGGAAATAGGCGTGGCATCTACAAAAGCTTTTACAGCTCAGGTAACCGTATTGTACTTGCTTGCGCTTGCAGTAGCTGACAAGCGGGGAACCATTACCAAGGAGCGACTTCATCGACTCATGGCTGAATTGAATTCGATTCCGGATAAAGTTCAGGAAGTTCTTAAAACAAACGACATTGTCGAAACCATCGCTGAAATCTATAAAGACCACAGAAATGCGCTCTATCTGGGAAGAGGATACAGTTTCCCAGTAGCACTTGAGGGTGCCCTGAAGTTAAAGGAAATTTCATATATCCATGCCGAAGGATATCCGGCGGCGGAAATGAAACATGGTCCGATTGCACTCATCGACGAAGAAATGCCTGTGTTTGTGATTGCCACACAGGGTCATTCTTATGAAAAAGTAGTGAGCAATATCCAGGAAGTAAAGGCACGCAAGGGTAAAGTCATCGCTATTGTGACTGCCGGTGACACCGTTGTCAGCGAGTTGGCAGATCATAGCATAGAGATTCCGAAAACTGACGATAGTCTGGTGCCAATCGTCTCAGTTATTCCGCTTCAATTGCTGGCTTATCACGTGGCAGTTATGCGCGGATGCAACGTTGACCAACCCAGAAATCTGGCAAAAAGCGTTACTGTAGAGTAACTTTATCAGATGAAAGTTGCTGCGTGTGAATAAATTAACAACCCAAATGTGAAAAACCCTCGATTTTATTCGGAACAATACCGAATTTCGTTGCATACTTGCCCTTACAAATCCAAAAACTCAACATTTATGAAAAAAATTATTTTTCTTTTTGCTGTAGCACTCCTGACAGTTACGGGTGCTCAGGCTCAAAAATTCCAAGGTGGTGAAAAGAACATCGAGGTTCAATTCTCTCCTCTTGGCGGAAGCCCAATCAGCCTCAACGGCATCCGTTTCCGTATGTTCAATTCAGAAACCAGCGCTATCCGTATTGGTTTGATCGCTAACAACGTTAAGACTACCACAGTTCGCGAGCAGCAGTCAAAGACTATCAGCAGCGATGACAAAGTGATTATTCTTCCGGAACTTTATGATACCGAAACCAACCGCAATCTTGGTATCAGCGTAGGTTATGAAATGCACTTCACAGGAACAGACCGTATTTCTCCATACGTTGGTGGTCAATTCAGCTTTGTTTCAGGTAAAGAAACACTGGTAAAAGAATTCCACAACGCCAATACAGCTGACGATCAGCCAAAAGCAGAAAACTGGGTTACCTGGGAAATGACTCGTACACAGGGAACATCTACTATCGCACTTGCAGCTGTAGCTGGTGTTGATTTTTACTTCGTAGACAATTTCTACCTCGGTGCTGAAATGGGTCTTGGCTTCCAGAGCATGACTTACAAAGACCGCGAAACTGAAGCAGGCAATACTGACGCTTGGAAATACAGCACGGTGAATTCTACAGAAACCGGATGGACTGGCGGTAACGCTCAGGGCGATTCTGACTTCGATCAGGCTCAGTGGAACGACCAGGTTACTCAGGTTGAATACCGCACAATCATCGGTGATGGCGACGGTAACTACAAAGAAGTTAACTGGGGCGTACTCGTACAGCCAACACTTCGTTTAGGTTGGTTGTTTTAATTATTTGATTATCTTCACAGCATGAAAAAGTATGTGAATTTCCGCAGCCTTGCTGCTCTGGTGATTGTTGGAGGATCGATCCTTCTTGCAGGTTGTTCAAAAGAATCAGTGGTATCATCTGTTGGTGGTAACGCTCAATCTATGAACAGCAAGAAGATCACACTTTCCGATGATCAGACCAGAGAAGTAAGGGAGATGTATGGTCGAGTTCCAAAGCTTCGCTATTGGGATGAAACACATCATCGCTTTATTGAATTGAAACCTGGAAGTCGTGACCTCAATTTCGTTGATCCGGATGCCGGATTCACTTTTGATGATCCCGATGGAAACGGAGCTATTCTCTACACAGACGCCGACGGTGACTATCTGGTAGTTTCTAGCGGAATTGGTGTGGCTGGCCAAGGTGGCGGTGGAACCGTTATTGCCGGCAACAGCGCGCTGAACATGGATGTTACCATCTGCTTAAGCGCAGAGGCTGTTGCCGCAGGCGATGGTTACGGTGATATCTTTGGTGGAGATACAGGTTGGTCAAACTTCTCAGCAGTTTTCGGAATTTCTGGAGACTTTGATGCTTTGGCTAATGCTGATACGGAATCATCCGATTTCGACCCATTCGAATTTTTCTATGGATTTGCTGTTTACTATGTTTTCTCTGATGACCTGAACGGATCTTACGAAGTATTCGACTGGCTGGATGAGGAAGGTGATGGTAATGATCTGGATGATTTCGCTGCTTCATTTGTAATGGACTTCACCAATTTCAGCATTTACTTCTCAACCAGTGGAGAAATCACTTTCTCCGGAGGTATGATGACATTTAGTGGCACTTACCTTGAGATTGTTGATCTTTTCGAGTCTTTCCTTGAAGATGACGGTCTCGGAGACGATGAGCCTGAAGCGAATGAAGTGGATGGATACGGCACCATGGGCTGTAACTAATCTCTTCTGACAATATTGGAAACCCCGGCCATTTAGCCGGGGTTTTTCTTTTTATACAACCCAACAATTTTCTGTAACTTTAAGGAACATTGTACGTCTCATCCATGAAACGACTTCCAGCGAATGACCGTTGCTGAATACAACAAGTGTGTTGACTTGCACTCTGACGGACTTTATCGATTCCTTCTGAAAAACGTGAAGGATCAGGATAAAGCGCGGGATCTGGTGCAGGAAACTTATGCGCGGCTATGGACCAAAGTAGAAGAGGTTAGTTTCGAGAAATCCAAGAGTTACATCTTCACTGCAGGCTATCACATCATGATTGACCAAATACGCAGGGAAAAAAGACACCAGGATTTTCGTGCAGAAGAACTTGCCACGAGCGATAAAGGCTCAAGCAGACAGTACTCCGACCTCAACGAAATATTACACGAGGCTCTTGACAAATTGCCCGTTGTACAGAAAAGTGTCATTTTGCTGAGAGACTATGAAGGGTATAGTTATGAGGAAATAGAAAAAATCACTGGGCTGAATGAATCACAGGTGAAAGTTTACATCTACAGAGGTCGTCTTGCACTGAAAGAATATCTGGTAAAAATGGAATATGTAGTTTAATGCAACAAGCAATAAACAGAAATAACTATGAGATTTATTTCCTCGACGCAATCGAAGGAAATCTGGCTCCTATAATGGAGCCGGTTCTGCATGAGTTCCTGTTAGCAAACCCGGATCTCGCAATAGAGCTGGAACAAATGCGAGACGCGTTTCAAGGTTCGTTACCTGAAATGAAATCTGATGAATTCGCTTTCAAATCGGGACTTCATAAAGCTTATCTCCCATGCTCTGAAGATGAGCTGAACCAACTGCTGATTGATGAAATCGAACAGAATCTGGAGCCGTTGCGAAAAGATCTCCTCGAAAAGTGGGTATTGATATATCCTGAAGTGGCCAAAGCACGGAAACTGTTTTCCGCGACAATTTTGCGCGAGCATTCGCTCGAATTCGCAGCAAAGAATTCCATTCTGTTTGATGAATCCCTCGATTTTACAGACAATAAATTACTGCTTGCGGCTGCGGCTGAAAACGATCTTGACGCCCAATCCCTGAAGAGTTTTGGTATTGATCCGATAAACGACAAGGATCAAAGAGAAGCCATATCAATACTCCGGCGGTTAAGACTTCGAGCCGGTCATGACGTTTTCGATAGAAAAGAGACATTGTACAGGCGAGAAACAGCCGTAATTCCTTTCAGACGAATTACACTTTCTTTCTCTGCTGCTGCCGCGGTGCTTGTCTTGCTTTTTACAATTATCCGCTACACCGATTCTCACAAGGCGTCAGTCGGTGGTTTTGCTGAAACTAATCCTCAAATTAAACTTACCCCCGCAAACAATCAAGACCCTGAAAGTTCTTCTATAACAGAAAGCAACGTCATCAGCGATTTTAATAACTCACGACCTTACAATCAACAGAATAAAACAAGCCCTGTTCGGCAATCAAACCAGAACTCATTTGCATCGAATAACGATTCAAAAAATTCTGACAGAATACCTGTCAACCTTGTAAATATTTCACCATTACCCGGAGGAGAGGTCGCTATGTCAGGTGATCCCGGCATAATTAATCCTACACCAGATATGCGTCTGGTATATCAAAATCCTCTTCCAGGTTCTTTCATACCCGGAGAAAATCGAACCATTAACCTGTTTGATTACCTCAGCAAGTCGGCAACAGAAAAACTGGAAAACACCTATGCCTATTCATTCGCATCAAGACAATATGCCCGATTCACAGAACACGGCAATCAACCAGTGAAAATTGAAAGGCAATCCGGCAATGAAAAAGTAACCATACGCTTTGCGGGAATTGAAATTCAAAGAGACGCGCGCAAAGAAGGCTACAGAGAAAATAACTTACTTGAGCGTGCTGAAAGACTGTACAGAAAAATTACAGAAAAATAGTTTGATCAGCGCGCATGATTACTTCGTGTTGAATTCATTCATGGTACGTGCGATTCCGATGTGTCCGAAACTCAATATCGCCTTACATGCCCGATCCACGTGTTCATCCAGCGTCTTTTTTTCTTCCTCACTCCAGTCGCCAAGCACATAGTCGACTTGCTGCCCCCTAGAAAATTCCGAACTAATACCGAAACGCAACCTTGCATAGTTCTGAGATTGCATTACCTCATTAATATGTTTCAGTCCGTTGTGACCTCCATCGCTGCCTTGAGCCCGCATTCTGAGTTTACCGAAAGGCAGCGCGAGATCGTCAGTAACAACAAGAACATTTTCCGGTGAAATTTTTTCAGCCTGCATCCAATATCTGACAGCATTGCCGCTCAGATTCATGTATGTTGAAGGTTTGATAAGGATGAATGTTTTTCCCTTGTGCTTCAACTCGCAAACATCAGCATAACGGTCTGTCTTAAAAAAAAGATTGGACGCTCTTGCCAGAGCGTCCAATACAATAAATCCTATGTTGTGCCGAGTATTCGCGTATTCACTCCCAATGTTGCCTAAACCTACAATCAGGAATTTCATGAGCAAACTCAGTCTTAACCTTCAAACAGATTATTTCTTCTTATCACCAGCAGCGGCAGCGGCAGCAGCGTCAGCAGCCATAGCCGCACGTGTTACCTGCACAGCTACAATCGCAGAAGCTTCAGCTTCCAATACCTTGCAGCCTTCAATTTTAATGTCGCGTACACGGATCATATCACCGATTTTCAATGGTGTGATATCTATCTGAATTTCATCAGGAATGAACTCCGGTTTTCCGCTGATGCGCACCTTGCGGTAGTTTATCATCAGTTTACCACCGCTGCGTACACCTTCAGAAACACCAACAGTACGAACCGGTAATGTAGTTCTTACTTCTTTGCCGGGGATTAGCTCAAGTAAGTCGATGTGCGTAACCAGATCCGTCACCGGATTTTGCTGAGACTCCTGAATAATCGTCGAAAAAGTTCTTCCGCCTACTTCGATGTTGATTTGGAGGGTATCAGGACGTGCAACGATTTTGTCCCAGTCATTGCGTAATATGCTGAATGGAACCTGCTCTTTACCGCCATAGATTACTCCTGGAATGCGACCGCTTCTACGCAATTCCGCTGCGCCTTTTCTTCCTACGTTCTCTCTCGGAGAACCGCTCAATGAGACTTGTTTCATGTATTTATTATTTATTGATTGATTACGAAATAATGAAGTTAGAACTGATACTTTTATTTTCTACCAGATTGTGAAGCACTCCGCTAAAAAGAGTTGCAATACTCAAAACAGTAATTTTATCAGTGGGTTGTCCTTCTTTCAAAGGAATACTATCAGTTACAATTAACTGCTCTAATCTGGAGTTCTGAATACGCTCATACGCAGCACCACTCAGAACGGGGTGCGTACAAATAGCGCGCACGCTCAGCGCACCATTCTCGAGCATTACATCAGCAGCTTTCACCAATGTGCCAGCTGTATCTACCATGTCATCCACAATGACCACATTTTTGCCCTTGACATCACCAATCACGGTCATGCTCTCTACCTGATTGGCAACCTTGCGTTGTTTGTAGCAAATGGCAAGGTCACTGCCGAGTAACTTGGCATAAGCATTTGCTCGCTTGGTGCCGCCGGTATCAGGGGCTGCAATGAGCAAGTCTGGGATATTGAGTTGATTGAGAAAAGGAACGAAAATCGTGGATGCATAAAGGTGATCCACCGGAACCTCAAAAAATCCCTGGATTTGTTCTGCGTGCAAATCCATGGTAATGACTCTGTGAACCCCTGCGGCAGTAAGCAGGTTTGCAACCAACTTTGCTCCAATCGCCACCCTTGGCTTATCCTTTCTGTCCTGACGGGCAAGACCGAAATACGGAATAACAGCTACAATCCTTTTTGCTGAAGCTCTCTTGGCCGCATCAATAAGCAGCAACAATTCCATCAGGTTGTCACCTGGAGGAAATGTAGATTGAATAATGATTACGTCTTTACCGCGCACTGTTTCTTCGATAGACGGCTGGAACTCCCCGTCGCTAAAACGCTGTATAGTGACCTTACCCAGCTCTACACCGAACTCTCTTGAAATGCTTTCTCCAAGATATTCAGATGCGGAACCCGCGAGTATTTTGATCATGTCCGTCATAAAATCAGCGCTTTTTTGAGGGCTGCAAATATACGGCCGCGGCCTGTATCGACAAATGTTTTTGTCTTTTCAGCTGGTTGTTTCCAAGAAAAAAGCGCCCGGATGATCCGGGCGCTTTCCATTATGCAAATAGCAATATTTTAAGGCGTATAGAAAGTGATAGCAAAATTACCCTGGGTAACGTTCACTTCATCACCAAGGGCGCTTACCAGTGTTCCCTGGAATGTGCCGCGATAATACGTGTATGTTCCGGCTGGTTTGTGACACCCGTCAAAATCATCATCAGGCACCACATCAGTGTCATAACGAATCATGGTGAACTTCGCTGTACCTTCAAGATCGTCTGAAGTGTATACGTCGCCGAGTTCATCCGTCCAGATAATTGTATAAGGCACGGTAATATTCACATTAGGAACTACAATGGGGCTATTCAGTGCGGCCAACCAACCGGTTCCGGGAACGCTGATAACAAGGGACAAAGTTCCAACAGGGAATGGCGGAGCGTCGTCGTCAAGAATGTAAGCCGGATTATCACTATATGTAAGGTTGCCGTCGGTATCCACTGCGATGATCTCAGGACTACGTGTATAGTAAGTCTCAGATCCAATCTTATAACTCAGTGTGTCTGAGCAGTCTGGGCAAGTCAGTCCTCCGCAGTCTACATCGAATTCCGCTCCATCTTTGATGCCGTTGCGACAATTGTTTGAAGTACAGCAAGGCTCACAATCTGAACCTCCGCAGTCAATTCCGGTCTCACTTCCGTTCATAATGCCATCTATGCAAGTCGGGCAGTATGGGCAACCGCCCTGAACCGGATCAGTTTCATTCTCACAATCTATGTCATCTTCGTAGCCATTCAGCAGGCCATCTCCACAGAGTAGGTCGCAGGCACCGCAGTCGCCTCCGCAGTCAATTGCTACCTCATTACCATCCATGATACCATTGGAACATGGGAGGCAAACAGGGCATTCTCCTCCACAATCCAACCAGGTTTCTCCGCGATCCGGCTCCCAAACCAAATTGGTGCAATGGTCGCACTCTTCACAATTGGCGCCACCGCAGTCTATATTAATTTCTCCATTGTTGAGAATACCATCATAACAATTCGGTGGTATTTTATTCTCTTCATTCAGGCAGCTTGCCAGAAAAAAGGCGCCAGTAAAGGCCGCGACGAATACTAAAAGGTAGGAACGAAGTTTCATTTTCTAACTTATTAACAGGTTTCGAAGATATGTATACAAGTCGTGCAAAAAACAACTTTGGTTGCACTCAATAAAAACTGTATTGTTAATTGCCCTAACAATGCTGCAAATATGGCATAAAAGGCATATCTCATAATAGGAAAATGAAGGTCTTTGCCCTAATTACGCGGCATGGAAAAAAGGTGGAAAGCTCTTCCGTTGCCGGATGAGGCTGCGTGTTTCAAAATTCAGAATGAATTGCAGGTAGATCAGCTCACCGCAAGGCTGCTCGTGCAGCGCGGAATTCACTCTTTTGAAGATGCACGCCATTTTTTCAGACCCTCTCTGGCCGATTTACACGACCCCTTCCTCATGATGGATATGGATAAGGCAACCGGCAGGCTAATGAAAGCAATAGAATCCGTTGAAAAAATTCTCGTTTTCGGAGATTATGATGTTGATGGCACCACC
Organism: Crocinitomicaceae bacterium; assembly: GCA_040381475.1. Taxonomy (GTDB): domain Bacteria; phylum Bacteroidota; class Bacteroidia; order Flavobacteriales_D; family Sanyastnellaceae; genus JAIBBG01. The sequence goes on from JBEIHH010000009.1 coordinate 47,085, forward strand.
GCCGTGACCGTGATGTATTCCGCATTAACCCGGCTGGGGGCTCATTGTTTGTTTTACATACCAGACCGATATACCGATGGTTACGGGTTTTCCTTTTCAGGCGTGGATTATGCCCGTGAACAGCAATGTTCTCTCATCATAACCCTTGACTGCGGGGTTCGTGATGGTGAAAAAATCGACTATGCACGCCGATTTAACATTGATGTTATTGTTTGCGACCATCATCAGCCAGAAGAATTGCCGGTAGCTGTTGCGGTATTGGACCCGAAAAGGCCCGATTGCAACTACCCCTTCAAAGGCTTAAGCGGCTGCGGAGTTGGGTTCAAACTGCTTCAGGGTATCATGAGACTGCGTCAAGCGAGCGAAGAGTCTTTGTATGATTATCTGGATTTGCTAACGATTTCTATTGGCGCAGACATTGTGCCTCTGATCGATGAAAATAGGATCTTTGCTTATCACGGTTTGAAGAAACTGGAAGAGCACAAACGTCCCGGGATAGCTGCCATGCTTGAAAATGCGGGGTTCCAAAAAGAAAAATTAAGCATAACAGACGTAGTGTTTGTGCTGGCCCCGCGCATCAATGCAGCCGGAAGAATACTCAATGGCAATCAAGCCGTTTCGCTTCTCCTGTCAGAAACGAAAGAAGAAGCAGCCTCTTTAAGTCCGGCCCTTGAGGAAAATAACAAGACCCGCAAATCCCTTGATAAGGAAATCACCGCCGAAGCGCTCCTTCAACTCGAAAAAGATGAGTTCTATTTCGATTCATTCACAAGTGTTGTTGCAAGTCCAACGTGGCACAAAGGAGTGGTTGGCATTGTGGCTTCTCGCCTGGTAGAGGCCCATTACAAGCCGGCAATTGTGTTGGTCGATGATGGTGAAAAAATGAGTGGCAGCGCGAGAAGTATCGCCGGTATTGATTTGTTCGCTGTATTGGGAGAATGCTCCGAGTTGCTGTTGCAATTCGGAGGTCACACCATGGCCGCTGGGCTTAGCCTGAAGAGTTCGAATTTTCAAAAGTTCAGAGAAAGATTTGATCAGGCGGTGCGCAAAGAATTGAAAGACATAAGACCGATACAGGAAATAACATATGACAGCGAAATGCAGTTAGACGAGATTACTGCTCAATTTTATAGGCGTCTGAATCAATTTGCTCCTTTTGGCCCAGAAAACATGAAGCCGGTTTTTCTTGTCAGGAACCTACAAAACGCAAAGTATACCAAGCCCGTTGGCGAAGGCGATGCACATATCAAGTTGCATGTTTATCAGAAAGACAACGGCAGCAAAAGTATTGAGGGCATCGGATTTGATTTGGGCCACTGGGCCAAAACAATCGCTTCAGGAACACCCGTTGACTTGCTCTGCTCGATTGAAGAAAATGTCTGGAATAACCGAATCAGTATTCAACTTACAGTGAAAGACATACGCAAATCACAATAGGTCGGACCCAAATTGCGACCTTTGCACCTCACTTACACATTCATTATGTCAGCAAACGAACGCACAGAACTCTCAAGCTTAGGCGAGTTTGGATTAATACGTCATCTGCTCGGATACAACAAAATTCGCAACAAGCAAACCATCAAAGGCCCGGGTGATGATTGCGCAATTTTGCAGGTTCCGGAAGGTCATAAAATGGTTGTAACTACCGATATGCTCGTCGAGGGCATTCACTTCGATCTGATGTATACACCTCTGCGCCATCTCGGATACAAAAGCGTCGTTGTCAACCTCAGTGACGTTTACGCTATGAATGCTGTGCCACAGCAAATCGTAGTTGCGCTGGCCATCAGTAACAGGTTTTCATTGGAAGCTTTGGAAGAGCTTTATGCTGGCATTTATCTTGCCTGCGAACAATACGGCGTCGACCTCGTCGGTGGAGACACTACGAGCAGTAAGAGTGGATTGATCATTTCAGTCACTGCAATGGGTGCCGCCAGAGAAGAAGATATCGTTACCAGAAGCGGAGCCAGAGAAAACGAATTACTGGTGGTAACCGGCGATCTTGGTGGCGCATTCATGGGATTACAAATTCTGGAAAGAGAAAAAACCGTGTTCGAAGCAGCACCAGGCGCACAGCCAGAACTTACGGGTTATGACTATATTTTGGAGCGACAACTCAAACCCGAAGCAAGAAAGGACATTCCGGAGTTGCTGAAATCTTTGGGAGTTCAACCAACTTCCATGATCGATATATCAGATGGCCTTGCTTCGGAAATAAAACACCTCAGTGAAGAAAGTGGTGTCGGCTTCGACGTGTATGAAGAAAAAATACCTGTTTCTCCGAGGACAATTGATGCTGCTAAAGAATTCAATCTCGACTACACCCTATGTGCTTTGAGTGGTGGTGAGGACTACGAATTGCTATTCACCATCAAACCTTCGGATTACGATAAAATCAAGGGCAATCCAAACCTGACAGTCATCGGACATGCAACCTCAGAGTCCTTCGGTTGCAGATTGGTGCTCAGAAGCGGCGATACTGTCGAGCTCAAAGCACAAGGCTGGGATGGCTTGAAATCTACCTGAGCTCTTATAGATGGATTAAGCTGCCAACAGCTCCCTGTATTTTTTGCCGCTGCTCTTGCTGCGCGCCCATGCGAGGAAGTCGAAATACTCGAAAACAGCTCTTTCAAAAGGATCCTGTCGCAACACCTCCAGTTCCGCTACAAGCGATTCCATTAGCTCATTGATGGATTTGTCCTGTCTCTTCTTCAATGTTTCATTGATGAAATTGAGCATTACCTGTTCAAAGCGATAAACTCTGCTTCTCGTTTCCAAAAACCGCTGGGTACTTCTCAATGCATAAGGCAGCAAACTCTTGTTGCCCAACTCAAAATGTATGACAAGGTTGAGAATTTGTGCCATACAATGAATATCTCTGGTCTTGTCTATTTCAACGTTGTTGAGCAGTTGATTGATCCACTTCAGTGCCTCATGGTAATGCTCCATTCCAAAATGAATTACCGCAATATTGAAATAGAAGTGTGCTTTGCGCACAGAACTGAGTTGATCCGAGAACTTATCCAGCCCATCTTCAATCGAAGGTATCAATTCTATTCCCTTTTCAAATTCGCCGCTTTGCGCATAAAGCGTCAGTTCAGTGCTCTTGGACAAAGCAAATAGGCGTAACTCGAGGTCTTCGTTTTTCTGCAATTCAAGCTTAGCTGGAAGCTCTCTCATTTTGTCCACATTCTTTAAAGCCTCATTCCATTTGCCCAGACGCATGCCCACATAAATCGCATTGGTAAGTACCGAAATGTAGATGTTGGGTTCTTCTCTAAAAAGGTGTGGCTTTTTATCGATGAGTTTGAGGTTCTCCAAAAGATACGGATAGCAAGCTTCATATTCACCGGTGCTGAAATGATATGCACTGTGGATATGGTTGAGCATGTAACGATTTTCAGTGGTCATATGTTTTGGATCAATGGATGCCGATACTTCGTCAATCATGTTTTTCATGCGCCTTGGCTCCTCGGCATTTCGCATTTTTCCGCCACGGTAGAGTTCAGAGAAGATCATACTTTTTACATACCAAAGCTCATTGTAAACGCGTAGTTTTTCGACGACGTCACGGTCTGTATTGAGAATCTCGTTCAGTTGATTGCCGCCACCAAGATTTTCGTAGTTATCCTTTTCATGAATGCGTTTCTCCCACTTGTCCATCTCCACCAGTATGGTGAATTTCTCGTGTTTTTCAGCAACCTTCCGGGCACTTTGAAGCAGTTTCAAACACTGATCGTACAACGACTTGTGATACAATATTTCGACGCTGTGCAACTGTCGTTGCAGCTGTGCCTCAATGCTGCTGTTGCTGTGAAAAGAATCAAGGCTTTTCAGCAGCGCATTGTAGAGTCTGTTTTTTGATATGGAGAAACGCAGGACAAAGGATTTATCTCTGAATTTTTTAATCAGTTTCTCTTCATCATAATCAGCCTGTTTGTCAATGGCGTCAAACAATACCTGATAGTTGTTGCTCTCGCCAATGATGTGCCTGGAAGAAAAAACCTTGAAGTAGCGTTTCTCCGGCTTTGTCATGCTTTTAATAAGCTTGTGCAAATTGTCTGAAGCTTTGTTACTCATATTGCGGAATTTGAGGTTGAACTGATATTTTCAATACTAAAATCATCCAATCTATCATTCACCACAGGTGCAATGAACCAAAGGTGCCAAATAGAGGTTCTGCGGTGTGATTTATCCCTTCAACGGCCAGGACTTTGAAAATGTAAGTTGCCGTGCGGTTGAATTAAGTTTCCAATCATGCAGACGGACTTTATTGATTAACGTTATTATTTTCATCTTTACACACCATTTTTGCAATTCCTTCGTTGAGGGCTGGCATCACCTTTTTATGAAAACAAGATACTTTCTCATTTTACAGATATTCTTTGCTCTGCTTCATGCCGAAACAGACGCGCAATTCAGTATTGGTACATGGCGCGATCACCTGCCTTATCGGGAATGTATTGATTTATGCGAAGCGGAAGGACTAATCTATGTTGCAACCCCTTACTCGGTTTTCACATTCAACAAAAAAGATAACGAGCTCGAGAGGATATCCAAGGCGACTCAGCTAACTGACGTTGGTATCACCGCCATTGAGTATGACCCTCAGAGCGGTTGGGTTGTGGTTGGATATAAAAACGGGAATCTCGATTTCATCAATGAAAAAGGATCTTTCAGTATTCCTGATATCAAGTTCAGCAGCGTTATTGGTGATAAGGCCATTTATGATATTCTTCCCTACCAGAATAAAGTTTATCTAAGCACGGGATTCGGAGTGGTTGTATTAGACATGGAGAGACTGGAGGTAAAAGAAACGTATTTTATTGGTGCCAACGGAGGTCCGGTAACCGTATATGACATTGCCATTTTCAATAATACCATATATGCGGCTACGGAAACCGGTATGCAAACCGCCAGTCTCTCAAATAATTTTCTTGCCAACTTTCAGAATTGGACGCAGTTGCTTGATGTGCCTGGAGACTCCACGCTATTGCATATTGAGTTCTTCAATAACCACATGGTAGTAGTCTCACCGGGAAATGAAGAAGATACGCTTTGGAAAAAAGACATGTCGGGGGGCAATTGGGAGCCTCACTTTCCATTGTCTCAATTTAAAATCAATCAAATCTGGTCGAATGAGGAATGGCTATCTGTTTCCGGCAGTTATGGATACTACATTAATCACTTCAATTTCGATTATACCGCAATGTTTTCCTCATTCAAAGGGAATCTGCTGCACAGTAATAACTGCATTTTAGGAGAATTCAGTCAGATCTGGGTAGCAGATAAATTCAGTGGTCTGTTGTGGTCAAAAAACTTTGAAAGCACACAAGACGAAATTATCAAACCCGATGGCCCTCGCACAGCAGCCTGCCGGCGAATCGGCGCATATAACAACAATGTTTGGATAGCTCATGGCGGAGTAAGGCCTGATTGGGGTAATTTATTTCAGATTTCCGGAGTTTCCGGGCTTGTTGAAGGCCAGTGGAGAAACTTCAGCGCAGATACCCTGGCCTCAGCAGGTGGTGGTTTTAATCCTCACAACGGCTTTATGATCGACTTTATGGATGTTGCAGTAGATCCATTGAACAACAACCGGGTTGCTGCCGGTTCTTGGGATGACGGCCTGGTTGAGTTTGATGCAACTACTCTCAAGGGAAGATCGTTGAACGGCTCCGAAACCACCGGCCCCGATGGAAACGGAGCGGACTGGGCCGAGGGATGGATTGGAGTGGCTAGTGTTGCATTTGACAAATCCGGTGTGCTTTGGTGCACCAACAGTTATACCTCCAACGCGTTGCATGCGCTTGACAGAAACGGTGTGTTTTATGATTATGACTTTTCTCCTACCATTGGCAATGGTGAAAAAGTCGGAGACATGATCATTACCCAAAATGGATATGTCTGGACGAATGTTATAGGGCGCGGACTGCTTGTGCTGAACAACAACAATACCCTTGGAACCTTCAGTGATGACAACTTCAAACTTTTGACCGAAGACGAAGGAAATGGCAAGCTTGCGTCAAACGATGTGTTGTGTATGGAAGAAGATCTTGATGGCGAAGTCTGGGTAGGAACATCCTCGGGGCTTTCGATTTTCTACAATCCCGATGCAATTTTCACGGATCAAACATTCGACTCAGAACAAATCCTCATTGAGCAGGACGGGAATATTCAAATTCTTTTGGAAACCGAAACTATCAACTCTATAGAAATTGACGGAAGCAACAGAAAATGGATAGGAACTCAAAACAGTGGTGTTTATCTGTTGAGTGATGACGGGCTCAGGGAAGTATATCATTTCACGGAAGAAAACAGTCCGCTCCTGAGTAACACCGTGTATGATATTGCCATCAACCACAGCGATGGAGAAGTGTTTTTCGCAACAGAAAATGGTGTGATAGGCTTCTTCTCAACGGCTACCAACTTCGATGAAGAGATGAGCACTGTGCGCGTTTTTCCAAATCCGGTAAGACCGGAATATGACGGCATTATTACGATTGACGGATTAGCGTATAATACCAGTGTTAAGATCACAGATATTCAGGGCAACATTGTTTTTGAAACCGAAAGTGAAGGAGGAAGAGCTGTTTGGAACGGTCTTCGCGCAGACGGAGCACGTCCTGCGACAGGAGTTTATCTCGTCTATGTTTCCACACCCAACGGTTCAGCCGACGAAGTTCGCAAGCTCACCTTTATCCGTTAGCCCTACCTCATCTCTTCGATGGCGCGTTCTTTATAAAATCCGTTCATGCGCACGACTTTCACGAAATAACTATTAGCCCCATCTGTTTCACCCAGGTCTTTCAGACACAATGCGTGATAGAAAAAAGCCTCTTCATTGAAAGTACGGATGACGTTCTTTTCCACACTGGTCAAAAATTCAATGGCCATTAATGGGTTTTTCAGATGGTAATAACTCATGGCCGAATAAAACTGCGCATTTACATCGTCAGAATATTGATGCAAAATCACTCCGAATCGATCTAATGCCATCTGATACTTTTCGCTGTCAAATGTCTTGATGCATTCACCAACATAATCCATGTATGGAACAACATTCTCCGGTTGCTCATTTCTGAATTTCTCTCTTTCCGACTCTGATTCAAATTGTGCAGGCAGGCCATTGTCTCCAACAGAAAACCTTTCCCAGGTATTGCTGCGAATAGAGGTATAATCAGCAATTTTATAATTGTGCACCTTCACGATATTGATGGCGACAGTAGATGACGTGGCAGTAATGTTTATGTCACACGACTTGCCTTCAGGAATCAATGCTGAACCTGAAACTGACGGTATTTTATCCGGCACATCGGCACCGCCATTTCTTGAGTTAGTTGCTTTTTGCTTTGTTAAAACATTGTCGTCCGTCGCAGACATGCCTTGTGTTAGATCGAGAGGAGCCTCACCTGATGACTCCGAAAGGGCGGTCTGGTTATCTGGATTTTCCGCTGATATGAGTGTCGGATCATATGGTATGGTATTTCCGGCAGAAGCTGAAGTGTCTCCGGCATTCAAAATTATTTCAGCATGGTTGGCCTTTTCTTTCTTCTCCTGTATAGTTTCATTTACATAGTAAGTGCTTACAACTGCTGTCGTGCCCACTGCGGTGCCAATAATCCAACCATTCAGATGCCACCAGGGAGCGGATACTTTTACTGCACCTGCCACGGTAGTTGCTAAAGTACCTGCTGCTGCTCCCGTTGCAACGGTAGTTCCGGCAACAGTGGCAACCGTTGCAGCAATACCGGGCAACATGTGATAGGCTGGGTTACCCGAATAGCCCTCGATTGCATCCGCCAAAAGTGGATTCTCCTGAGCGATCATCTCTATTTCATGTGCACGCGCGCCATCAAGCTTTCCTTCCTGATATGCCTTGATTTCATCCGGATCTGGCAGAGCGCTATGTTCTAAATTACTTTTCATTGTTTGTGGTGGAGATGAATACGCAAATTTCTTCTCCCGTTTTGTAAATGCGTTTTTACCTCGTTCAACGTATATCCTGTTGCTTCGGTTATTTCCCTGTAACTTTTTTCCTGCAGATAAAACAATTCTATGCACTGCCGCTGGTCTTGGCCCAATACCTCTATTGCCTGATGAAGCCTATTAAGTCCTAATTCCTTCATTTCTGCAAAGCTCATGACTTCAATTTCTTCAGCCATGACATTCGCGTTTTCATGGTGATAAACCATTTTGCGTTTCTCGTCGCGGCCATGCACCCTGAGGGTCTCCAGACAGTGATTTCTGCTCACTGCATATAGCCAGTGCTGAAATGTTGCCACTTCCCTTTTCTTTAATTCTATTATTAGCTTTTCGAAGATGCCTATCACCGCATCCTTTGCATTCTCTTCATTCTTCAAATACTTCAGACATAATCCGAATACAAGGTGACTATACCTGTTGTACAATTCACCCAGCCACAGAGTTTTACCATCCCTGCGGTAGTGGTAAAGCAATTCCTGATCGGTCTTTGCGGATATGTCGGTTTTTTTTAAAAACAACTCTTTCTTTTTACATTCAAATTCAAAAAAAGGCCGCGGTCACGTTTGCCCTGCGGCCTTTCGTGGTTTTCCTAACCTAACGAAATTATGAACTGTTAACTACTGATTGAGCTTTTTATAAAAATCCTCGAGGTAACTCTTGGTTTCAACAATTACAATGCCTCCGGTGCTGTCGCCATATTTGGCTGGTATACCGCCTGTATAAAGCGAAACCGAACTGATGCCACTTGCAGGAACTATCACATCACTGCTCCGGATCTTCATACCATCAACAAAATATAACAAGCCTCCTTCCCTACTCCCTCGCACGGAAATGCCACTTCCCTCTGCAGCAGGTTTCAAATCCGAGGACATTGAGCCAACGATTGCTGACAAACGTCCGCCATGTGTTGTTGGCCGATGCTTCAGGTCTTCTGCAAGCAGGGTCTGAATGTGGTCCCCGTCTTTGTTGATCAGTTTTACGCGATGCTCAGCAATTTTCACCTCCTTGATCATCACATTGGGAAGAACCCTAAAATCATTGAGAAATGTGATCTTATCGGGATTCACGGCCACAGAGTTGATGGTGTCACTCACCGAAGCAAAAAAATTACCAAACACCGAGTAAACGCCTGGCTTCAGAGGTTTAATCCTGTACTTGCCATCAGGGCCGGTCTGGTCTGTAACCATATCCACCCCATTCGAGGCCACGACTACGACCATTTCCAGGGGCAGACCCCATTCATTGACCACTTTGCCGTGAATTTCACCAAAGCTCTGGGCTTTGATGCAGAGAGCAAACATTACTGCGAGTGCGGTGCAGATAATTTGTTTATTCATAAAAAACAACTGTTTGGTATATAGATGCTGACTGGTGAGAAATTCCACAAAACGAGAAAAAAAAGTTGATTCACATCAGCAGATTACTCTTCAGGACGAAAAACCCGATCGCCATCGTACATTCGCACCGCCAAAAAAAATCTTCTGTGGCGTTCTATCACCAAACATGAGTGACGAACTAAAGCACGAGTGTGGTATCGCACTCCTCCGCCTGAAGCAACCGCTTCAGTTTTATACCGAGAAATACGGAACCGCATTTTACGGCCTCAACAAAATGTACTTGTTGATGGAAAAAGAGCATAACCGCGGGCAAGATGGCGCCGGTCTGGCCAACATTAAACTAGATGTACAACCGGGCAGTAAATACATCAGCAGAATAAGAAGCAACGATCAGCAACCAATTCGTGATGTTTTTTCCAAGGTCATGTCGCGATTTGCAGAACTTGAAAAAATGCATCCTGAAAAACTTCAGGATTCCGCATTTCTAAAAGAAAAATACGCATTCACGGGAGAGGTTTTTCTCGGTCACCTTCGCTACGGCACATATGGCGGTAACAGCATTGAAAACTGTCATCCCTTTCTGAGACAAAACAATTGGATGACAAGAAATCTTGTCGTTGCAGGAAACTTCAATATGACCAATGTTGATGAACTTTTTCAGCTACTTGTCGATTTAGGCCAGCATCCAAAGGAAAAAGCAGACACGGTGACCGTTATGGAAAAAATTGGTCATTTTCTGGATGAAGAAAATGAGCAATTATTTCGGTATTACAAAAAGCAAGGGTATAACAACCAACAAATAACTGAGCGCATTTCAAAGCATCTTGATCTGCAGAGAGTATTATCCCGCGCCACCCGTGATTTTGATGGCGGATATTCCATTGTCGGAATGGTTGGTCACGGCGATGCCTTCGTTCTGCGCGATCCGAACGGCATAAGACCCGCATACTTTTATGAAGACGATGAGGTTTGTGTTGTTGCCAGTGAAAGACCCCCCATACAAACGGCCTTCAACGCGTCTCTTGACAACATTCATGAGGTTCCGCCCGGACATGCTTACATCATTAAAAAAGACGGAACTTCCTCGTTGAAAAAAGTTCGGGAGCCGCAGGAGAAAAAAAGTTGTTCGTTCGAGCGCATTTATTTCTCGAGAGGAAATGACCACGACATCTACCGAGAACGCCAGAATCTCGGCCGTCATGTAGTTCCGTTGATTCTCAAGTCGGTGAATTACGATCTTGAAAACACCGTTTTTTCATTTATCCCGAACACAGCCGAGACCGCTTTCTACGGCATGATGAAAGCGCTTGAAGATCATCTCAACGACATTAAAATAAAAGACCTTCTTGCACTTGGGGGTAATGCCTCGGCCGAAGAAATTGAAAAAATTGTTCGACGAAGAGCCCGACTTGAAAAAATCGCCATCAAGGACGTCAAGCTAAGAACCTTTATTACACAGGACAGTGCGCGCGATGAAATGGTGTCGCACGTATATGACGTCACACATGGTGCTGTAAAAAGGAATGTCGATACACTCGTAGTTATAGACGACTCGATCGTGAGAGGAACGACTCTTAAAAAGTCAATTATTAAAATGCTCGATCGTCTGGGGCCGAAAAAAATAATTGTTGTTTCATCAGCTCCTCAGATACGCTACCCCGATTGTTACGGAATCGACATGGCAAAACTTGGAGATTTTATTTCCTTTCAGGCGGCCATTATTTTACATAAGGAAAGGGGCACGCATGATCACGCACTCGAAGTAATTCATAAAAAGTGTCTCGATCAGGAGCATGCTCCAAAAGAAACAGTGCGGAATTATGTTCGTGAAGTGTATGAGCCATTCAGCGTAGCAGAGATCTCAAATAAAATTGCTGAACTGGTTACACCCGAAAATACAAAAGCAAAAGTTGAGGTAATATTTCAGACCATTGAGGGCCTGCATGAGTCGTGTCCGCAAAATACCGGCGACTGGTATTTCACCGGTCATTACCCAACACCCGGCGGAAATAAGGTAGTGAACAAAGCCTTTATCAATTATATGCGCGGAAATAACGAGCGTGCATATTGAGAAGAAAATAAACAGCCATAACTAAAAAAAGCGGGTAGACCGGAACAAGATAACGCTGCTCTATATATCCCATGTACCCTGCAAGCATCACAATCAGCGAAACAGGCAGCAAAGACCAGGAAATCATACTTCTATTGCGCGTAATAATGGCGTAAAACACAGCCAACACCCCGATCGCATTAACCAGCAACAGCAAAGCAAAATAACCAAGCTTTATGATCTTCTGAAGCAGATTCATCTTGTCGAAGGATGGTCCGGGAATATTGTCAAGTCGATTTGGAAAAACGAAATCCTTCATCATACGAATGCGATTTGTGATGAGGTATTCGATTTTGCGCTCATTTTTATACGCCAACAACATGGCATCGGCCTGCCTCAAAATTTCCTCACCGACAGCCTTCCGTGCTGATGTATCATTGATTGACCTGAAGTCTACATAAAGATGCTGTAGTGCCAATATTGAATCCGCATTGAAAACCCGGGTGCTCACCTCTGATCGAAAATTGTAAATCTCCTTTTGCTTTTCCATTCTTCCAAACCACTCTGCAGGCGAGCCATTGATCCAATACTGCACGTCTTCGCCCCAAACTATGAGCAGCTCATTTATCTTCATAAACTGCGGAGTATAAATCGTCCAGCAGTTTGCAATAGGCTTGATGAGAGGTACAAAAATTTTCTCATGACGGTAGTTGCGCCAAATCCAGCATCCGAACAGAAGCATAATTGGTAATGCAAAGATTGTAGCGGCTCTGACAACGACCATAAAATGATCTTTCCTCCATGTCCACCATAAAACTGGAAAAAGAGGTACGAAAAGAATTACGATTTGCCGCGTGAAAATTGACCAAGTGAGCCAGAAGCCTGCAAGCAATAAATATTTCCATTGACTTTTCACGGAGTACTCACTTAAAAAATAAATAGCGCAAATCATGGACGATGCAGCAAAACTGTCTGACAACATGGTGTGATCCCAAATTGAAACAAACGAACTCATGGCATAAACCAAGGCAATTACAGAAAAAGACCAGCGATGTGGAATTATTCTTGAAGCTACCATCGCCAATAAAAATGTTGATAAAACAGAAAACAGAAATTGAAATACAATGACCAATACCAGCGACGTCTGATGTCCCCAGGGCCAAGCAAAAAGCGCGTACTGTGGCAACAATCCGGGCATGCGGCAAATCCCCGCATACGTCCCTTCTTCAACGAAAAGTTGCGCTGGATTGTAATATGAAATTGAGTCAGCCTGTTCGACAACGATCCACGATTTCACCAGGCCGTCCTTCGCATAGTGATAAAATTGGTTGGCGAAAAAGACGAATATCAATGACTTGATCGCGAAAATTATCATCAGCCACCTTAGCTTGTATTGGCGAGTAATATGTGGCTGGTCGATTAACAAAATAAGATTATACTAAGGATTATTTCAACCCAAGTTCATTGCGCAGCTCAATGGGTAATCGGTGAATTTCTTCAATAGTACCCTTGCGAACTGCTGGTGTTCCCATAATAATTGACAGCGGCTCGAAATCCTTTGTGACAACCGTGTTGGCTGCAATGAAGCATTCATGACCAATAGTTACTCCCGGTGAAATCACACACTGCACAGCAATCTGGCAGCCATGACCAATTGTAGAGCCGCGTTCTGCGCCAAACTTAGCCGTCACCTGCGGGCGTCTGTATGCCACAGGATTGCCGTTGGTGGTGATGGTCATAGGTGCAATGAAGACATAATCACCCACGTTGGTGCCCATGCAGATGAAGCTTCTGGAATGAATGGAAGTAAAACGTCCTATCACCATTTTCCCTTCAAGTTCAACCATCGAACCAATGGAACTGCCTTCTCCGATGATTGATTTTTCCCTGATCAGTGCTTTGTGATGTATGCGCACGTTGTTGGCAATCTGCGAGCCCACATACAACGTGCAGCCCTCCCGGATCAGCACATTATCCCCAATGCGCAGTGGCTCATACGACTGCTCTACACCTGCATCCGGCCTTCCCTGAAAGGCTGTGATATGGCCATAGCCAAGGTGACAATTCTCCTGCACTTTGGCGCCTGCACCGAGAACTGTGCTGTTGATAATGGTATTGTGTCCGATGACTGAATTGTCGCCTATCTCAACATCATCGCCAATGATGACATTGTGACCAAAGGATACATTGTTACCAATTCTGGCTTTAGGAGAAATCATGCTCATATAGCTGATAAGTATTTTTCAGTTATTTCAGCCGCTGTGAAAGTAGGAAGGTGATTGATTCTGATGTGTTCCAGTATACCCTTGAAGAAGGTATTCACGCCTGCTCCTATGTTGGTATAAGGAATGAGTTCTTCCTGTGTCAGATCGTGCAATGCCCTGCCACGGCATAACTCTGCTTTTACCTTTTCATAGTTTGAAAAATCATTTTCATTCAGCCCAACGTACATGGGATGGAAGTTGAACATTTTCAACCCATGAACATGAATGCCATTGCTCATTGCGTTCCAGGATCTGCCGGGGCGCAGACATTCCACGTCGTCCTCCCAAAAGAATGGAATACGCACCAGAGGCACCTCTGCTGCGGAGTGACAAAGTGTGTGCGGAATGATGTTCGGTGTAAAGGGGAGAAAAAGTGAACAGTCGGTTTGGATATCATACTTACGGCGCAAATTCCAAAGCAACCGTGAGTTTTGCACCAGCGCATGGGTTCTGATCGACTTTGCTCCCGGAACGATATCCAGGCAATACTGCATGGCCGCTTCTTCAGTAGCCCCATGCGTGGAGCCCGGAAGAAAGTTCGGATGAATACCCAGCTCAAACAAAGGATTTGCGCGCAACCGTTCGATCGCAGGAGAATGATGTGTGATAAACCACGTACACCTGACGCCTGCCTGCGTGAACGCATCGGCCATGTAATCGATCATGTAATCAGGCGCCCAATCCACATCTACCGTGAATGCGAAAAAATCAAAGCGTTCATGTTCTGCCGTCTGCGTCATAACTACCGGTTATGCGGCAAATGTAATACGCAGGGAAACCAGACAGATTCAACCCGGCCTTTTGTAGACAGGAACGGTGCTGCAAGGCTCGCCAAACATGATGCTTTTGGCTACCGGCTGAAGTTTTGTAACCAGATTCAGATAAGCTGAAACAGGCACCGGGCGATCGCTGCAGCCTTTTATCACGATACGCTTGTCGCGATATTCTTCCTGATGCAGCTGATCAATGAGGTCAGAAAAAATGGTTTCTTCCAATTGCTGCAACGATCCAAATACGACCTTCTTCGCTATGCCGGTGAGCGCAGACGCCACGAGCATAAAGGCCCAGTGGGGTATGATCGCGTCATTGCTGCAGGTAACCGCCACAAAGTGATCGCGGTACTGCTCCCAGTCATTGGTTTTGATCCATTCCCTGAAATCCTTCTCTTTGAGCGCCAGCTCCATCCACAATTGATCCTTTATATCAATCAGCGTTCTTGGCCCTTCAGGATAGATCGTCTCAAGATCGATGGTAACCAATCCCGACGCCGCCACCTTATTGATAATTTCTGACATGGGGCAAAATTATGTCATACAGGTCACAACAAAGTAATTGTTCTCAGTGCTCAATCAACGCATGCTTCACCCGGTCGACTTTTGCCGGAGGGCATTTGCTTCCTCTTCGGTCATCTCCTGTATGACCCTTCTTTTGACATCGGTCATGTTCAACTCATCCATGGCGTCGATCACCAGTCTGAATGGCGTTTCCGGCAAGGTTTTGACGATCACCATGAACTTGGTCTGATGACTGATCACTTCTCTCTTCAGTTGTTCAAATTCACTTTGGGTGATCTGACCGCTTTGCGTCCGGCCGTCAAACAGTGCCATTCGATTCAGATATTCACTGTTGCGCATGAACAGCACCGGACGAATTCCCTCTCTGGTGAGCGAGGTATAATGCACGAGCGTATCACTGTTGTTCCACATGCCGTGATAATACGCAATGTGCTCATCATCTTCTCCGAGCAACAAGGTCAATGCGTTTTTGGAGTTCAACGGTGTCGGATCGCTGATGGCGTCGTCAGGATAGATTATTTCTTGTGCCCTTGGTTTAGCCAATGTTGCCGCCAGCACAAAAAATGTGAGCAGCAAAAATGCAAGGTCTACCATGGGGGTCATATCAATTCTGGCTGCGCTTTGCTTGCCCGTTTTACCAATTATTTCTGCCATGTCAAAGTTTTTCTTCAAAACTTCGGCCGGCCCTTTTTCTTGTCATCTATGCTGTGACAATTTGAGAATAATTGCAAGTCAGATAATATTGGCGCTGCAATAATTTCGTCAGCCACGCACCGTTTCACAATCTTGCTCATATTTACATTCGCTAACAAACTAAAATTGAAAAAACACCACGTTACCTCACTTCTGTTTTTCACGCTCATCTTTCTTTCAGGATGCAGCAAACTTTGGAATCGTGAAATAGACTGCACAAGTTTCAGTCTGTATGATGAAATGTATTGGTTTCCTTTTCCGAACGGACATCAATTTGCTGTAAAAAACTCCGCCGATGACAGTCTGGTATTCTCAAAAGTCGATAATTACATCTGGCATACCAGCGGATATACTACGGATACAGGTTGTGGCTGCAGCGACAGAAGTGGTCAATTGCTTACGGTTGGCAATGACTCCATCTGGTTCAATACCGAAATGAATTATATAGAAAATAATCTGCCACAACGAATAGAGACCATCGGACTTGTGTGGCAGGGTCGCAGAACTGTATTCACCGAAGGAGAAAGAACTGACAAAGACTCGCTTCACATTCAAAACCTCGTTGTGAATGACATCAGAAAATATGATCTTCCGGCTTCAACTGATTCTCTGGCACCGCGTACTATTTATACAGGCCTTCATGCCGGTTTGCTTCGAATTGTCTTACAGAATGGAAATGTTTGGGAGGCTTCAACGCCCATTGTTTGTGCAGTTGCCGTGAGCGACTTCAATTACAATGAAGGCTGGTGTGATTAAAACACCGGTTACCCGATCCGTTTCAATTAGGCGCTTTTAACGCCTCTTTTCTCTCCAACCATATCGACAGCAGCATCAATCATAGCCGCCATGTCGTAATGGCATTCCGCCCACAACTCTTCCTGCGTGCCATGTTCGATGAGTTTGTCTGGAATGCCTAGTCGGCGAACTTGTGATGTATACCCGTTATCGACCATAAACTCGAGAACAGCTGATCCCATGCCTCCCTGAATACATCCGTCTTCAACGGTAATGACATTCTTGAATTTGCCGAATACCTCGTGTAATAAAACTTCATCAAGCGGTTTCACAAACCGCATATCATAATGCGCTGCAGAAATACCGCGTGATTCCAACTCTTCACAGGCCTTTAGTGCCTGATTGCCCATAGGACCTATGGTGAGAAATGCCATATCTACCCCATTGCGCACCCTTCTTCCTGTGCCAGGTTTGATATACTGCATTGGTGTTTTCCATTCTGTCATTACACCATTTCCGCGAGGATAGCGTATGGAAAATGTTCCGTTGTTTTCTGCTTGCGCCGAATACATCAGATTGCGCAGTTCACTTTCATTCATGGGTGAACTCACAATCATATTCGGTATGCATCGCATGTAAGCAAGGTCATAGGCTCCGTGATGGGTATAGCCATCTGCTCCTACCAATCCGCCGCGATCAAGACAAAACACTACATGAAGCTTTTGCATGGCAACGTCGTGGATCACCTGATCATAGGCGCGCTGCATGAAAGAGGAGTAAACATTGCAAAATGGTATCAATCCTTGTGTTGCCATGCCCGCGCTAAACGTCACGGCATGTTGCTCTGCTATTCCAACATCAAAAGCCCGGTCTGGCATGGCTTCCATCATAAACTTCAATGAACATCCCGAAGGCATGGCCGGTGTTACACCGACAATCTTTTCGTTTTTCTCTGCAAGCTCAATGATGGTGTGTCCAAACACGTCCTGATACAAAGGAGGCTGCGGAGACTTAGGTACAACCTTCACAATTTCACCGGTTTCTTTATTAAAAATACCGGGAGCGTGCCATTTGGTAGGACTTCCCTTCTCCGCCGGTTCATATCCCTTGCCCTTCATGGTAACACAATGCAGAATCTTTGGACCGGGAATGTCTTTCAGATCACTTAGAACCTTGGCCATGTATTCCACATCGTGTCCATCGATCGGGCCGAAATAACGCCATTTGAGCGACTCGAAGAAATTGCTTTCTTTTACCAGTGAGCCCTTCAGCGATTCTGAAATTTTATGTACGATGGATTGGGCGCTTGTTCCGAACTTCGAAAGTTTGCCCAGCATGTTCCATACTTCGTCCTTGACCTTATTGTAAGTGTGCGAGGTAGTAATATCAGTAAGATATTCTTTCAACGCTCCAACATTCGGGTCGATACTCATACAATTGTCGTTGAGTATGATCAGTATGTTGGCATCGGCGGTGCCACCATGATTTAGCCCTTCAAAGGCAAGTCCTGCTGTCATGGCGCCATCGCCAATAACTGCTACTATCTGACGATCTTTTTCTTTCTTCAGTTTTGAAGCAACTGCCATTCCCACAGCAGCGCTGATTGAAGTAGATGAGTGACCTACTCCGAAGGTGTCGTATTCACTTTCGCTTCGCTTCGGAAACCCGCTGATGCCTTTGTATTTTCTGTTGGTATGAAAAATATCACGTCGGCCAGTCAGGATTTTGTGTCCGTATGCCTGATGCCCTACGTCCCAAACAAGCTGATCGTATGGTGTATTGAATACATAGTGCAATGCAACCGTCATTTCTACAACACCCAGGCTGGCACCGAAGTGACCGCCCTTTTCAGAAACGATATCAACGATATATTGACGTAACTCCTTGCTCAGCTGTGGCAGCTGATCTTCGGTGATCTTCTCCCGAAGATCTTCAGGGGTCGTAATGGAGGCCAGAAGAGGACCTGGTGTGAATTGGTTAGCCATTGACATGAGGTGGTTAATTGCCACCGGAGTTGAAAACAACCCCGTATCGGCAAAGTTCGGAATTCGCGTCAATAAATGGTTAGTAAAACCAAATATTTCTCAGTTGGCAGAAATTGGGAATTACCCGATAAAGGCGATTACGCGTTCACCATGGCCAGAATACTTTCGAAAATCTCGCGCCCATCGGTGTTTTCTAACTCAAAATCGGCCGCCCTCTCGGGGTGCGGCATCATGCCGAAAACATTCTTGGCCTTGTTGCTGATGCCGGCAATATTGAGCATGGAGCCATTTGGATTAGACTCCTCCGTGGTTTCTCCGTCAGCATTGCAATAGCGAAATAAAATCTGA